>JAGAEW010000049.1 GCA_017612935.1 Oscillospiraceae bacterium | reverse complement strand
GAGAACGGAACGGTCCATGAAAGCACCGGGGTCGCCTTCGTCAGCGTTGCAGCAGACGTATTTTTGGTCGTTATCATAAGCCTTGGCAAACTTCCACTTCATACCGGTGGGGAAGCCTGCGCCGCCGCGGCCACGGAGGCCGGAATCCAGCAGAGTCTGGATTACATCGTCGGGCTTCATCTCAGTGAGGACCTTCTTCAGAGCGAAGTAGCCGTCGGTGCCGATGTACTCGTCAATGCACTCGGGGCTGATTCTGCCGCAGTTACGCAGGGCAACGCGGTTCTGCTTGGCGTAGAAACGGGTCTGGTCGTAGCCGATGATGCCGTTTTCACGAACGGTCTCTTTGTAGAGGTACTTGGTGACGGGCTTGCCGCCAATCAGGTGCTCCTTGACGATCTCGGGGATCATCTCGGGGGTTACGCGGGAGTAGAAGCTGCCTTCTGGATGGACGATCATAATGGGGCCGAGGGCGCACAGACCGAAACAGCCGGTCTTGACAATCTGAACCTCATTGCTCAAACCGTTCTTGGCAAGCTCCTCGTTGAGAACGCCGATCAGCGTCTCACTGCCGGAGGAGGTACAGCCGGTGCCGCCGCAGACACAGATGTGAATGCGGTAGTTGTCGTCCATTTTGCCCAGCATATCTTCATGGCGGAAATGGACGTGTGGAGCCATCTTGTCACGGATCGCCTCCAGCTCCTGAATCGAAATGTTGTGCATCGCAGTATCCTCCTTCCTTATTCGTACTTCTTCAGAATGTCTGGAATCATGTCGGGAACCAGACGGCCGTAGACATCGTCATTGATCATCATAACGGGAGCCAGACCGCAGGCGCCAACGCAGCGGCAAGACTCCAGAGAGAACTTGCCGTCGGCTGTGCATTCGCCCTCGCCAATGCCCAGCAGCTCGGAGATCTTGTCATAGACTGGCTGAGAGCCCTTGACGTAGCAGGCAGTGCCCAGACAAACAGAAATGCGATATTCGCCCTTGGGTGCCAGAGCGAACTGCGCATAGAATGTGGCAATGCCGTAGATCTTTTCCAGCGGAACATTCATCTGATCGGCAATGATGGTCTGGACCTCGATGGGCAGATAGCCATAGATGTCCTGTGCTCTTTGCATGATGGGCATGAGGGCGCCGGGAACATCCCGCAACTCCGCGATCACGGCCAACAGCTTCTCTTCTTGTTCCTTCGTGCCACGGAAAGGAACGGTCGTTACTTTACAAGCCATTTGATGCAACTTACCTCCTAAATTGAAATCGGCAAATGGTTGTGACTGGTCGTACTGAACCATAGTACACGCGTATTGTAGCAGATTTCAAGGAAAAAGTAAAGGGAAAAATGCATTATTTTTATGAAAGTAGTGGAAATTGCCAGAGAAAGCAAGTATAATGTATCATGAAAAAAACGTTCGATTCAGGAAAAACATAAACACCCTTCAAAAATCATCGCTTGGGAGCACGCCGGAGTCTCTTCGGAAGCCTCCGACGCACTTGGCCCGGAACACAGCAGTCTGCGGAAGAACTTTTCCACTCTGCTGCCCGGAGCTGCGCTTTCTCTCTCCCTTTCTCTCTTTCTCAGAGATTTCTCTTTCTCTCTTTCACTAAATCTTACGCTTAACCTTTCACTTAAGCTTACACTTACTCTTAAGCTTACACTTACTCTTAAACTTACACTTACGCTTCTTTCTCCCGGCGGACAAAGCTGCAGGCGGGCAGAGACAGCCTTTTCATAGCACGGAACAGTGGCTTCCCCAGCGGGGCTGATTCCTTTGGTCCCATCCCGTCCCGGAGCGCTCCTGCGGCTGTTCCTGCATTACACGAGGCCGTCGTCTTCCCACTCCAAAGCCCTGCCGCTCCCTTCCTCCTGCCGGTCAATCCGCTTCAAGCGGGCTGCCGCCTTGGAACGGGAAGCATCCAAAATCGGGCGTATGGCCTCAAAAACGCTTAAAGACGCCCCATTCAGACTTGGCTCCGTGCCCATGAGCCCGTACTCAAGAATGGCCATCACAGTTTCCTGCTGCCGACTTTTCGGGAGCTCCTGCACCGAGTTCAGGAAGGATTTGTAAAAGGTAAATTGTTTGCGATCGACGTTTGCTGCTTTCATGCTGTACGCTCCTTTCAGGTTTGAAATGTTGCTTCCTGGGATACTTATATGATACTACAAAATTATAGTTTTGTCAAGATACTTTAGCATTATTTCTAAAATTTTTCCCTGAGAATTTCAGGAAAAACCGGAGGAGCTTTCCAGGATTCTCACCGGAGTTTCCCTCCCCTTTTCCGAGGAGCAGTAGTTTAGTCTCTTAAAAAGTTGTTTTTCTCGGCAGCGCTTTGTTCCCGTTGCGCTGATCTGCCTTGCAATTTTCCCCGGAGCCGGGCCGCTTTTGCCGTTTTTTCCCCGGAAGCTTCCCGATCCTTGCCCAATCCCCGGGATTTCCACCTGGATTTCCACCGGGATTCCCACCGAATAATTCTGGTTTTCCACAAAATATTCTGCTTTTCCAGAGTCTTTCCCCATTGTTTTCCACCGGCTGTTTCAACCCGTTCAATGATCGCACAAACAAGGAGGTTTCTATGTTTCAGGATTTGAATTTATGCTATGACAACAGCTTCCGCCGGGAGAAGCCCACCGGAGCAGACACGATGCTGCTCTATCAGGGCGATGCGGTACTGGGCCGGGTCGAGGCGGGAGCGCTGCGTCTGCCGCTGCGTTCGGAGCTGCCCCCGTCGATGCTTGCCCTTCCCTGCCGCCCCGCCTTCCAGCTGGGGGATCAGAGCTATTTTGTAGGGGACGCCGAGGCCTGCGCCCCGGATCGGGAGGGTATGGGCTTCGTACCCTCCCGGGAGTTCCGCAATCTCGGGCCAAAGGAGGCAGTCTTTGCCGCCGCCGTAGGCGAAAGCCTTCACCGCTGGTATGGCTCGACCCGCTTCTGCGGCCGCTGCGGTCAGTCCATGGAGGACAGCAAAACCGAACGAGCCAGAGTTTGCCCCGCCTGCGGTCTGACCCTCTATCCGAAAATCTGCCCCGCTGTCATTGTGGCAGTCACCGACAAAGACCGGCTTCTGCTGACCAAATATCAGGGCCGGGATTTTCGGCGCTTTGCCTTGGTGGCAGGCTTCCATGAGATTGGGGAAAGCCTGGAGGACACCGTCCGTCGGGAGGTCTGGGAGGAAACCGGCCTTCGGGTGAAAAACCTGCGCTACTATAAATCCCAGCCCTGGGTTTTCACAGACAGTCTGCTCATGGGATTCTGGTGCGAGCTGGAGGGAAGCGATCGGATCACCCTTCAAAAAAGCGAGCTCTCCGAGGCGGGCTGGTACCGTCGGGAAGAAATCCCCAGCGACTACTCCGGCATCAGCCTAACCGGAGAAATGATCGAGCTCTTCCGGCAGGGAAAGGCTCACGCGCCCCGTCCCCGGTCGGATCGCCCCGAGGAAAGCCCCTCTGCCCTCGGCCCGATCCGCGTATAATACGCTTCCTCCATAAAATGATTCAAATTAGTTCTTCTGTTTGTTCATACGCAGCGTATATTCTTCTTCTCAAAGATTCAATAAAAATTCATTTCCACATCCATGTGTTTCACGACTTCGCGCAGTTTGTCGGCTCCGGCAAGCACAGCCGCACTCCCCCGCTCTCTCGAAGCCCACTGCCCTTCCCCTTCCGGCTTCTGCCCGTTTTTTAGCATATCATCCAAAATCAATTCATCCATATAATAGTTTTTCATGTAATTATTCTGGAATTTGATCGGGCTTTTCAGGCGCTCCGCCCCCTCCGTGCCTTATTATGGCCCTGATGCTTTGAAAAATTAAGAAATAGATTCTTAATTCTCACTGGGACGCTATTGATTTTTTATTGGTTCAGTATTATAATAATACAAAGGGACGACGTGCTGTTTGCAGAGTCCATTCGTTCTGAGAATCATAAAAAGGAGGGAGCTATCATGCTGGGCCTACATCGTATTGCAGCATTTGTGCTGGCTGCGCTGTTGATTTTTACATTACTTCCGTTCCAGTCCGACGCAAACAGCTCGTTTGAGGACGTTCCAGACAAGAGCTGGTATAGCGCGGCAGTCTCCTGGGCCCTTGAGCACGGGATCACCACCGGCACCTCCGCCACCCGCTTTTCTCCCGACGAAAGCTGTACCCGCGCTCAGATTGTCACCTTCCTGTGGCGTCAGGCCGGTTCGCCCCTCGTTGCGGACCTCGAAAATCCCTTTGGCGACGTAAAGGAGGGCAGCTTCTACTACCAGGCTGTGCTCTGGGCCCTGCAGCAGGGCATCACCAAGGGAACCTCAGAAAGAAGCTTTTCCCCCGGCTCCCCCTGCACCAGAGCTCAGATTGTGACCTTCCTCTGGCGGGCCGCCGGCTCCGCTGTTCTGGACATCGACAAGTCCAGCCTGAAGGATGTCGAGTCCCAAAAATTTTACACCATGGCAGTCTTCTGGGCGATCCAGAACGGCATCACCGACGGGACCAGCAGCACGGCCTTCTCCCCCTCTGCCCAGTGTACCCGATCTCAGGCCGTCACCTTTATCTACCGCTGCTTCAGCGGTGTTGAATGCACGCCCAACCCAAAGATCCATCTTTATAAGCTCACCTGTGTCAGCGCCGCCTGCTGCACCGCTCCGCTGACACGGAGCTACCGCTGCGTTCTCTGCGAGCAGGAACTCACAGAAACCGAAGGCGAGGAAGCCCACAACTATATACTGGTTTCAACGTCCTGCGCCACCTGCACCAGCCCCGCCATTCAAAAATACAGATGTTCCCTCTGCGGCGCCTGTAAGACAGAAAGCAGCGGCAAGCCCCTGGACCATGTGTTCTGGGTGCAGAATATGAGCATCACCCAGTATCCGACCCCCGCCAATCCCCATTGCATCGGCACAAAAAGCTGCGCCTATGTGCAGTGCACTTACACAGAGACCTTTGACGAGCTTCTTAAGCCCCACAACAGCCTCTCCTCCGACGAGAATGCGCTGGTCTCTTTGATTAACAACGCCAGAAAGGACGCGGGACGTTCCGCCCTCAGCATAGAAACCGCATATTTCGACTGCTCCAAATGGCGGGCCTTTGAATGTCTGGCCTACATTGATTCCCTCCACAGGCGTCCGAACGGCCAGCCCTTCTACACGATTCTCGACGATTTGAAGCTCCCCCGCCGGACCATCGGAGAAAACATTTTCTATTCCGCCGAGGAGAATCTGAGCGTCAAGATGATTCACAACAAATTTATGGCCTCCGCCCCCCACAAAGAGAATATTTTGGACCCGGAGTGGACTTGCTGTACGGTTTATATCCTGCATTTTTACGACGTCACCGTCTGCGTGGAGCACTTCTACGCTTAATACGATTCTCTGAGATCATGCTTTCTTTGCCTGAAGCGACATCCCGCAAAACGCGCTGCTTATTTTCTCCCTCTGGCGCAAGACAGGATCCGTTTCATGCAGTCTCCGCAGGCTCCGCCCTGGGGAGACCACGTTCAAATTCTTTCCAGGGTTTTGAGCGCAGACAAGTATCATCTATGGCTTCGCACCGAGCGGACGGGCCTGCTCGGTTTCGCCCCCGGCCTACAGCAGCATCCAAAAGGATTTCACCGAAAACACGGCACCGAGGAGGCTCTCCCCGGTGCCGCGTTCGTTTTATTTTGGCGCAAACTTCCGTCTCATGCTGTCTCCGGTCCTGGGAAACAGGCGATCTCCCCTCTCCAGGCGTTTTGGGGAGACAAGCGTGGCAGTTCGCTTTCTGTTCGGCTATGGGTGTCTCCTGAGATCAGACGTCCCCTAACGTTCGGATCGGAGCAGGGCATACAGGCCGAGCCCGACCAGCAGCAGAACAAGAATTCCCAGTATAATCAAATAGACAGCAAATCTCCCTGTCCCGCTCAGCGCTGCCAGACCTGTTGCCGGTCTGTTGTTTTCGGCAACGGCCAGCCACGCAAACAGCACAATGGCTGAAACATCCGTTAGAAAAAGCCATTTCAGGATTTGCGTCTTCATTTCGCAAAATCTCCCGCCCTCACGTTCTTGGCAAGTACATAATAGGACTCCGTGTAATGGGGATGCTCCACGCCTCCGATTGCGGACAGAATAATCCTGCGTTTTGCCGGCTCATAGCGCTCTGCCATGTCCAGTTCTACTACGAAGCGATATTTGCTTATGGTATTGCTCATAACCGCGGCGAGAATTTGCATGAAATATGCCGGCGTCTGACACTGCTCAAAATTCCAGCCGGAGAGAAGGAAGCCGTCATATCTTGTAATCCTGCAATATGGGAGGGCGTTTTGCGGTATTTTTGCGATTGCTTTTTCACGGCTGTTTTTTGTCATCCCATAATTGGTAATCGTAATCGTATCCTCTGACCCGTCCCCGTGATCTTTGCAGGTATACCGATAGCATGCTTCTCGCGGATCCCCCGAAAGAATTTCAGTCAAAGTGTCAACCGTTTTATCCATTCCAAAGGTGTCAGGATTATAATCGAGTATACCGGTTAATTTCTCCCACTGCCGTTCATAATTCTTTGCAATGCTCAGCGATGCGGATCGGCCATACCTTGTATAGCCCCATCCCTCCATGGGAAGGTAGGGAACAAAGTCGTCCGAATTCAAAATATTGAAAATGCTTTGACAGGAAGCTGCGTTCTTGCTCAAGGTCGTATTGGGAGAAGCAAAGGTGTAGGTGAATGCTGTTTTTCCGCTCTTTTCATAATATGCGCCGATGAGGTTTGCGATTGCCGCCCCGCGGGAGTGCCCGGTGATCCAATAGACCGTGTCGGATTCATTCAGATGATGCTCTGCCATGTATGCGTCGATCATTCTCATCATGCGCACGGCGGCAACATCAAATCCCGCATGATGCTCCGCGGTTTTCCAGTCGGGAATGGAATCAAACATACTGAGATTTCCGATTTCAAAATTGCTGGACCACTCATCCAACGTCATGTTTGTGCCCCGAATCACAACGGCCACAACATTCTTCTCCGTTCCGCAACTGGCAACTTTTCTGTGGCCGATCGCAAGTTCCGATTTATGGACGTCCGGCGTCTCGATTGACTTCCTAACAGCATTTGGCATACCGAAAAAATTCAGCACGTCTTCAACTGATTTTCCGGATGTTTTGTTTTGATTCAGCGCATCACGGATTGCAAGCTCACTTTTGTCGTAAATTGCAGATGCAAGCAGACTGGATGTAACGCTCAATTCTTCGTTGTATTTTGTATTGTCCCCGAAAAACCAGCGATAATCCATACTCAAGCTGACATTGCTTGTGGCGTAGTCCGTCTTAAGTGTTCCTGTAAACGAATTGCTGCCGATCCCCGAGGGAATAAAATCTTCTCCATCGTCAATTCCGTCATAATCCGTATCAGGAAGAACCGGATTACTTTTATAGGGATAGCAGCGAACAGACACGCCGCCCTGGGATGCAAAATATTCTTCAACCAGCTCCCGTGGGGCCCCCTTTAAGCAGAGCACTCGTTTTACCAGGGAGCTGAGATCCTTTTCCTGGGGCTCTGACAGCTCATCGTAATCAGAAATTCCGTCGTGATCTGTATCCCCGCTTGTCGGTGAAAGGGGCTTGTCGAGGGAAACAAACTGAAAATCATTCAGGAGAATCCAATTTCCGGCATTCCCATGTCCGCCAATCGCATCTGCGGGCGAAAGCTGATCTGTCCTTTCATCTGCACCGTCGCAGGCTTCCTTCCCGCCCGCGGCAGGCACAGCCCGGCCCGACTCTGATACGCCGGGAGATTGGGCCAGAATCTTCTCATAATACGCCTCTATATCAACCCCCAGAAGGGGCAGAAGGACATTGAGATCCATCACGCAATAGGTTCCGGAGGCCGAAACAGCAGCAGAGACAGCCTCCTCCGTATGATTCGTCTCCAGCGGATTCCAGCCGCTGTCCTCGTCCAGCTGCATAATCACGCAGGATGAACTGTCTTCAAGTCCGTCAAAGGACAGGGTCAGATTTGCATCCAGCTCCTCTGCGATTGTCAAATCAACCCCCTTTCCGACAAGCGCCCGGTTCTCCTCCAGCGCCTTGCCCTCTGCTTCACTGAGGGCAACACCCCTGTCTAACACGGCATTTGCCCTTCCGTAGACACAGGGTACCGCAGGATTGTCAGAAGCAAGCAGTTCTTCGTCAATTCCGTCGGTCCCGAGGGTCTGGAGGACTGTTTCGATCTTGCCCCCCAAGGACGGATCAAGGCCAAGGGTCAGTTCATCTCCGTCCGTGGCGCCATCCCCATCGGTATCCGCCAGCAGCGGATCAGTATGACAGACCTTTATCTCCTCAGCGTCCGCCACCCCATCCCAGTCGGAATCTGCTCGAACCGGGTTTGTTCCGTACACAAAAAGCTCTTCATAATTGCTCAGCCCGTCCCCATCCGTGTCCGTATCGCTGTCCGGCACCGTCGGGTCCGATCGGATAATATAAATTTCAGTATAATCATTGATTCCGTCCTGGTCGCTGTCCGCTTCCGTCGTGGAAGTGCCCAAATAGTCCTCTAACCAGTCTGGCACATGATCAAGATCGAAATCCTCGGACACATTCCGACAATAGCGTTCCAGAATGACAGCCACCTGTCCACGGCTTGCCGCGTCGCAGGGGGATAAGCTTGTTTTGCTTGTTCCGACGATCAGCCCTGCAGCATTTGCCCATGCTACACCCTCCATCGCCCAATGATGGACCTGGTCCGCATCTACATAGCCCTCCAGATTCACGCCGTCAACGATCTCATACCCATTTGAAACGGTATCGCGCAGCAGAATTGCAGCAAGCTGCTCCCGCGTGAGGGGATCCTCCGGGCCAAAGCGCTCGCTGTTATAGCCCCTTATGATCTGCTTTTCCTCAGCCCAGGCCACGGCAGCACTGTACCATTTGTCCTTCGGCACGTCCAGAAAGCTGCTGTCCCCTGCATCGGGTTTCCCGTTCAAACGCCAGAGCACCGTCACCAGCATTGCCCTTGTAACTGTGTCCTCCGGTGCAAAGCAGCCCGGTGCAACCCCAAGCATTAACTCCCTTTCATACACATACTTTACAGCATCGAAATACCATTTCCCTTCCTTCACATCCTGAAAGGGGCTTTGACCTTCTGCCGCAGATGTCCCGGGCAGCAGGGTGATAATCACACAAATTACCACCAGAAGCGAAAGCAGTTTCTTACACAATGGCTTCATCATTTCATTCTTCTCCTCATTTCCGCAAATATAGACCTTGCGTTTATATTGAGCTGTGTTCAACGGGGAAACTTCTATGTCTCCTTCTGGAACACCAATCTCACCGTAGTTCCAACGCCCTGCCAGCTCTCTAAAATCAGCTTGGCATTGTGGAACTGAGCCCCGTGCTTGACTATGGACAGTCCCAGACCCGTGCCGCCGATCTTCTTGGAGTGGCTCTTATCCACCCGGTAAAAGCGTTCGAAGACCCGATCCTGCTCCTCCTCCGGGATCCCGATGCCGGTATCACTGACCTGCAGGAAGGGCGCTCCGTCTGTCATGCCCGTCCGCACGTTCACACTGCCGCCGGCATGGTTGTACTTGATGGCATTATCACAGAGATTGTACAGCATTTCATTGAGCAGCGCCCACACGCCCCGGATGGTGACGTCCTCCCCTTCCAGATTCATGGCAACGTCGGCCTTCTCCGCGGTGTTCCGCAGGCTGTCCAGCACTTCCTCCGCCAGCTCATGGAGATTCAGGCTCTCCCACTCAAACATATCGGAATTTTCATCCAGCTTTGAAAGCTTGATGATGTTCTGCACCAGCTCAATCAGCCGCCTGGTTTCCCGCAGGATGTCTGTAGAAAACTCCACCACCTTCTCAGACGGAACGCTTCCCGTTGCCATCAGCTCCGCAAAGCCGGAAATAGAAGTCAGCGGGGTCTTCAGCTCATGGGATACGTTGGCGGAAAATTCCTGCCGCAGCCGCTCCCGCTGTTCCCGCTCCGTAACGTCCATCCAGATCAGAACGGCGCCGGCAATTTTGCTGCGCCCCCGGACCGGACTTCCCACCAACTGCCAGGTTCGGTGATTTTGTACAAAAAGCGCCTCTCCCCGCTCCCCGTTCAAGGCCATTTGGGCCACGTTGACGGTGACAGGGTCCGCGTGCTCGGCAAAGGTATCCACCAGCGCGATATCCGGGATCAAAAGGCGGGCGCTGGCATTGGCGCTGAGCACATTGCCGAGTTTGTCCAACAGCAAAAAGCCCTCGGTCATATTGTCCGTCAGCGCCGTCAGCTCCCTTTGTCTGGTGTGGAGCTCTTCGATCTGCTCCTGAATGGTCTGGCGCTGCTCCTGCAGGCGGGACACCAGAGGCGACAGCTCCGGATAAACCTCGGCCCGCTCTGGATGGTCCAGATCAATCTGATTGACCGGCCGCAGAATCCGCCTTGCCGCCTTCAGAGAAAGCCCCGCGGAAACGGTAAACACCAAAAGAAACACCCAGGCCACCGGAAACACCGTTTCAAAGGCCTTTTTCCTCGCAATGATGGGGGTAGAAAGTCGAATGATACTTTTGTCCGGCAACCGTCTGGCATAATATTGACAGTCCACGCCCTCGCTTTCGGATTTTCGGGAAGCATTTCCGTATCCCTGTTGCGCCGCACTCATAACTTCAATTCGGTTCAACTGATTGGAATGGAATTTCCCGTCGGAATCGAACAGCACATAGCCATCGGGATCAATCCATGTAATACGCCGCCCCGTGTTGAGTTTTTCCAGATAGGCCTTGCCCTCAAGCTCCACCCCTCTGACAACATAGTTCGTCTGCTCCTGTAAAACAGAGAGAGTTTCAACCGTAATCCGGTAGTATTCCAGTCCGAAAAACAGGATAGAGCAGAGGGCCAGCGTCAGAATCCCGACTAAAATCGAGTAGCGGAAGATTTTAATGGTCATAGCGCTTCCCCATTCATACGATAGCCCACACCCCGGACGGTTTCGACATATTTCCCCGCAGAGCCCAGCTTCGCCCGCAGGGTCCGAATATGGACGTCCAGCGTACGGTTTTCCCGCTCCGCTGCCAGGCCCCAGACCTTGTCCATCAGAACGGATCGGGTCAGAACGCTTCCGTTCGCCTCCAGTAGCAGCTCCAGCAGCATGAATTCCTTGAAGGTCAACTGCACCGGCGCCCCGTTCACTGTCACCTGGTGGCGGGCCGGATTCACGGTCAGCTCGCCCATTCTGTATTCCTGCTCTCCCATCGAATCGGCAGTTCTGCGCAGCACAGCCCGCACCCGGGCCACCATTTCCATCATGCCGAAGGGCTTGGAAACGTAGTCGTCGGCCCCCAGATCCAGGCCGAAAGCTCGGTCATATTCCGAATTTTTTGCTGTCAGCATAATGACGGGCAGGCGGGAAGTTTCCTTGTTTTCCCGCAGCTTGGAGAGAATCGAAAGGCCATCCTCCTGGGGCAGCATAATATCCAGCAGTACCAGTTGGGGTAGTGCATGCCGCATTTCCGCCCAGAAGTCCTCCGGATGGGAAAAGCCCTTTGTTTCATAGCCCTGGCTCTCCAGTGCATAACTCACCAGCTTGCGGATGCTGTCATCATCCTCTAACAGATAAATCATTGCGAAGCCTCCTTATATTAAGGCAATACCGCAGCTTATGCGGTTTTATACAATAAAGTATAACATAAATCCCGTCGAAAGAACAGATTTTTTTCCCGATTTTTTCTACTTTACATATATTTAACATTTTATGGTGGCAAATTTAACGTTCTCATGTTACCTTTATAGGGTGAAATTGTAGCGAAGGAGGTGCTTCGATGTCGATGGATCAGGTAATTGACCTGCTAAGCGGGATCGCTCTTTTTTTGTTCGGCATGACCCTGATGGGAGACGGCTTGAAGCGCGTAGCCGGCAACCGGCTGGAGTTGATTTTATACCGTCTGTCCAACACAACTTTAAAGGGTGTGCTGCTGGGCACCGGCGTAACCGCCGTGATTCAGTCCTCCAGCGCAACCTCCGTCATTGTGGTCGGCTTTGTCAATTCCGGCATGATGAAGGTGCGGCAGGCCATCAGTGTGATCCTCGGCGCAATTTTGGGAACCTCCATTACCGGCTGGATTATCTCCCTCAGCTATCTGCCCAATGTCAACACCGGGGTTTTGAGCCTGTTTTCCACCACAACCCTGACCGGCGTAGTTGCCGTTACAGGCATTATTCTGCGGATGTTTTCCAAGAATGTTTCAAAGCGCCACATCGGCGATATTTTGATGGGCTTTGCCTTGCTGATGTTCGGCATGCACGAAATGAGCACCTCTGTGGCCGACCTCAAGGATCAGGACTGGTTCAATCACCTGTTGACCACTCTCTCCAACCCCTTGCTGGGCATCCTTGTGGGTACAGCCTTCACCGCTGTGCTGCAGTCCGCCTCCGCCGCCGTCGGCATCGTACAGTTCCTGTCCTCCAGCGGCATCATGTGCCTTGACGCTGCCCTCCCCCTGCTCATGGGCATTGCCATCGGCGCCTCAGTTCCGGTTTTGCTCTCCGCTCTGGGCGCCACCACCGACGGCAAGCGTACCGCCTTCGTCTATCTTGTGGCGGAGATCATCGGTGTGACAATCTGCGCCGCCGCCTTTTATATCTCCAATCTGTTTTTCCACTACTCCTTCCTGAACATGACGATGTATCCGCTCCACATCGCTTTTGTTAATACAGTGCTCCGTTTCGCCATGGTGCTGGTGCTGCTTCCCTTCACGAATCTGCTGGAGACCCTGGTGGAGATTTTGATTCCGGGCAAGCCAGCCAAGGCTGATCCGCTGACCATGCGGCTGGAGGAGCGTTTCCTGACCCACCCCGCTCTCGCGGTGGAGCAGAGCCGCCTGACCATCAACGATATGGCAATCAGCGCAAAGAACGCGCTGGAGGAAGGCTTG
>JAGAEW010000048.1 GCA_017612935.1 Oscillospiraceae bacterium | reverse complement strand
TTTTTTGCACCTGCTTTTTTCAGTTTTTCGGACTTATAGATGCCTGCGGATACACGCCTCAATATCACCGACGGTCTTGATCTCCATCATTTCTTCCGTTTCAATGCTGATTTCAAATTCATCTTCAAAATCAGCAGACATCGTGGCCAGGTCAAAGGAGGTGAGGCCCAAATCCGTAATCAGATTGGTTTCCTTTTGAATCTCAAGTCCCTCGTTGACATACCGGCGGATAATTTGAATGATTTTCTCCATCATAATCTAGTCTCTCCTGTCTATTTCGATTGTTCGGTTTCACTGAAATGGAAGCCGATGTGTTTTCGAGTAATCAACCTGCGGAAGACGGCACTTGCCCCCGCTTGACCTTTCCGGTGCGGGTATAATTGATCGGCGCTTTACAGATTTCAAAGCTCTGGATTCTTTTATAGCTCGGCAGCGTCTGATTTAGTTCGTCAATTCGTTTCTGATACAGCATCTTGCACACCGCAGGATCTGCGCAATCGGATTCCTCTACCCAGATCGTTGCAACCAAATAATCCGGCAGTTCATCCTGATTGCCCTTGACAAGGACCTCCCGAATTCCCTCGATGCTGTGGATCGCAGACTCAAGTTCCTCCGGCGACACGTTTTTGCCATTGTTCAGAATAATCAGGTTTTTCTTTCTTCCGGTAATTGTGAGAAAGCCTTTTTTGTCAATCGTTCCCAAGTCGCCCGTAAAGAACCAGCCGTCGCGAAAACTGCGTGCAGTCTCTTCCGGCATATGATAGTATCCGCGCGAGACAATATCGCCGCGAACGGCGATTTCTCCGTCGATCACCTTCACCTCGCAATAGGGCGTTGGTCGACCGACTGTGCCGATTTTATAACGTTCAAGCTGGTTGCAGGATACGACCGGGGAGCATTCTGTGATTCCATATCCCGTCATGACCGGAAGCCCGTAGGAAATCATCCGCGCAACAACGTCATCCTCCAAGGCTGCACCGCCGCAGATGATGCTGCGAATTCTTCCTCCCATCGTTTCGTGGATCTCCGAAAACAGCCGCTTTCGAACGTCAATTCCGCACTTCAGCAAAAAGCTGGAAAGCCGGAGCGCCTTGGAGACCGCTTTTTCTTTGTTCTCGCGCTGAATCCCGCTCTGAATCTGTTTTTCCAGCGATCTGACAATAACAGGAACCAAGACCAGGAAGCTCGGACGACACTCCGCCAGGTCTTTTTTCAGATATTTTAAGCCTCTTCCGAAGAAAACCGTCATCCCGCAAGAATAGGGCGTCAGCAGCCCGGTGACAAGCTGGAACGCATGATGCGGCGGTAAGACCGCCAAAATGTTGTCCTTTTCATTGACGCCCGAGAGCATCAAGCTTGCTTTGATGTCGGAGCAGAGATTGTGGTGGGATAACAACACGCCCTTGTTTGCCCCGCTTGTTCCGGAGGTAAAGACCACCGCTGCGTCAGACTCCGGCGTGACGCTCGCACAAAAAGCCCCAGTCTCCGGCCTGGCAGTATGGCCCAGCGCCTCCAGCAGTTCGGAATCCAGCGGGAGGCAGTTGTCGCCAAAGATCGTTTTGACACGCGCTTCCAGAGCCGTATCACAGATTGTCCAATCCGGAAGGCAGCTTTGGCTGCATCGAATCCACTCCTCATCCGGCGCATCCGCGTCAAACAAGACTGCGGTATTTCCGGAAGCGCAAATTGCCAAAAACGCAGCCAGCCACGCATATCCGTTTTTCCCGATCAGAGCGACCTTTCTGTTGGAAATATTGTTGGAAGCCAGCCAATTGCAAACAGAAAGAACGTGATGATAGAACTCCTGATAGGTGAAATCCTTCTGTGTATTCTTGGTACGAACGCTTACTGCAATCAATTCAGAGTGCTTGTCCGTCGTCTTTTGAATTAACTCCGGGATCGTTGAGAAATCAAACGGCAGCTCTTTGAATAGCTTCTTCTTCAACATCTCATGACGCTCTCTTTCTTTTGCATTACGGGACAGTGTAACCGGATGCAAACAATTCTTGAATCGAAACCACACGGAATTCGAGGGGTGCTTGCGCACAGAGGGTCAGAACCGTGTCTGTTCGGGAGAAGGATTGAAAGGACCGCGCATAGCACGAGCCGCTCTCAAAAGACGGCAGGAAATTGAACTGATCCATTTCGTAGAGAATTCCAGCGCCGGTCGCCTTCCCGAAGGCTTCTTTATAGGTCCAGATTATGAGGAATCTGCGTTCCCGCTCCGCAGCGGTCTCTCCTGACAGAACCCAGGCGCGCTCTGCACTGTGCAGGACCCACAAGAGCGATTGTACCGCCTCCTGCGCCACGGCTCGCGTTGCAGAACTGGGCAAAGCCTGATCCGATCCCACGCGGCTTGGCGCGCTGTACAGGCAGCCGACATCCTGAACGTCAACCCCAACAGGCGACGCATCGACTGCACAGGCGACTGCGGTTTGACAGTGGGACAGGTTAAAGCAGATCTTCGGATGGTCCGGAAAAAACGGTTTTCCGTTTTTCTCATGCGCAACGGCAGGCAGCCTTCTGATTCCATACTCCTCCCAAAGCGCCAGGCGCAGCAGGAATTCCGCAGTTATGAGCTGGATTTGCGTGGATCGGTCCCGCATCCGCAGAACCTTTTCGCGTCGCTCGGAAGAAATCTGCGGAAGCAGCTTCAACACCGCATGATCGTCCAGCTTTTCGATTTGCTCGAATAACCAAAGCATTCGCGCCTCCCACACAACCTTCCGCACAGGTTGTTCAATAGATTCGAAACAGTCTCTTCAACCGGATATCATTTTGCAGGGAATCTTATCGACCGTTCTCGCACTACTGCAAAAAAGAAAAAGCGAAAATCCGGCCGAATTTCGTCAACAGGATTCTCGCTTTGGCGGAGTGGGAGGGATTTGAACCCTCGCGCGCTTTTTAGACGCCTACTCCCTTAGCAGGGGAGCCCCTTCGGCCTCTTGGGTACCACTCCGAATCAAAACAAATATGTCAGAAAGGAGAAAGTGGCGGAGAGAGTGGGATTCGAACCCACGGCCCGTTGCCGGGTCACCGGTTTTCAAGACCGGCTCCTTAAACCACTCGGACATCTCTCCGAATTTGCCTGTTTAGAATAACACATTTATTTCCGTTTGTCAAGAATGAAACTGCAAAAAAAAACAATATTTCCTGTTTGAAAAAAAACAGAAATAATTTTAAAAAACACTTGACAAATCTATCATAAACCGATATAATACACATGCTTGTTCGAGCCGTGCTGGTATAGCTCAGTTGGTAGAGCAGCTGATTTGTAATCAGCAGGTCGGGGGTTCGAGTCCGTCTACCAGCTCCATTTTCCCCCGGTGGGAAGCAAACCGGGAGGCCGAACAGCAGACAAATATGGGGGACTTCCCGAGTGGCCAAAGGGGACAGACTGTAAATCTGCTGGCACTGCCTTCGGTGGTTCGAATCCACCTTCCCCCACCAATCCCGGACGTGAAAACGTTCGGGATTTCGGCTTTACGGGGAGAACTCACTGTTTTCCGTTCGATAAAATGTCTCTCCATAAAATAAGGAAGCATTTGATTGGAACCTCGCATCAAAACCCAGGCATCATTTTCTCCCGCTTTTCCCGATGATTACTGAAAGGGGGCCCCTATATGAAAAAAGCATTGACCTTTGTGCTCTGTCTTTTGTTCATTTTCTCTCTTTTCACGACAGTCTCCGGTGCCGACATCTGCTCCAGATACAGGGATATTGACCAGGCCGCTTGGTATCACGAGGGCGTTCACTTTGTGACCCAGAACGAAATCATGCTGGGAACCGACAGCAATGCCTTTTCTCCCCATGAATTCACATCTCGGGCCATGTTTGTCACAATCCTCTACAGAATCAGCGGCAGTCCCTCTGTTTTCGGTCTGTCCGGATTCAAGGATGTCCAGAGGGGCAGTTATTACGAAATACCGGTCATTTGGGCTGGCAATCTTCGCGTGACCAGGGGAACCAGCACAACAAGCTTTGCCCCAAATGAAACCATCAGTCGTCAGGATATTGCTGTCATGCTGATGCGATATGCTGCCACACGGGGATACACATGCTCTCAAAGTGCCAGTCTCTCAGACTATACGGACGCCGGAGATCTGGCAAATTATGCCCGCAGGGCCATGGAGTGGGCCGTTGCAATCGGTTTAATCCGCGGCGTTTCCGAAAATCGTCTGGCACCGAGGGAGCATGCAACGAGAGCGGAGATTGCTACGATCATCATGCGCATGATGCAGTATTACAATGCGACGGTTCCCACCAATCCTTCCAGGCTCAACGCTGCGCTGCAGGCTTCCGTTCAAAACACCGTCACCAAGGCAAACGGAAACTATGGGGTTTATGTGGAAGAGCTGACCAGCGGAGCCAGCATTTATGTGAACAAGAATACCGGCTACAATACCCAAATCGTCAGTGCAAGCATAATTAAGCTTTGGGTCATGGGCGCTGTTTACGAACAAATCGAAGCCGGAAAGATCAAAGAATCCAATGTTTCCGCAAAGCTGAACTATATGGTAACAATCAGCGACAACCAGTCCTGCAACGATCTTGTAAAGCTGCTGGGAAACGGAAATCGGAATCTCGGCATCAATGCCGTAAACGCTTTTATTCAAAAATACGGTTTTTCCGAAACAAAAATGACCCGCCTGATGTTGGAAAGCACAGGGACACAAAATTACACATCCATTCGGGATTGCGCAAATTTTTTGCGCATGATATACAAAGGCGAGCTGATTTCCTCCAAAGCAAGCAAATCCATGCTGGAACTTATGAAAAAATCCCATAGAATCCACTGCGCTGCAGGCTTGCCGGCCTCTGTTGGCTTTGCCCATAAGACAGGGGCTCTGGTGAATTTGTGCTTCGGGGACGTTGGAATCGTTTTTGCCCCTCAGCCCTATATCCTCTGTGTGATCAACAACGGAACAAACAATGGGCCGACGGCGCTGCAAACTATTTCCGCCTTAATTTACAACAGTCTGAAATGACGATGGAGCATTCTTCCTCCGCCCATCGCAGCCGCCTGAATCGGCTTGTATGAACTATAGTATGAATGTACGCTTTTGTAGCGGGCAGAGACGCCGGATTTCCGGTGCCTCTGCCCGTTTCCATTGGCTTGCAGCAAAGCTGTTCCCCGCTTATGGCTTGATGCGTTCCGGGATCAGTTCTGTTTCTGCTGAGCTTCACCGGCAGCGGTTTGGTTCCGGATCATCTCATGCAGGGCATCGAGAGCCTCCGAGAGGCTGCCGAGGCGCTGAATCAGGCCGCAGTCCACAGCCTGCTTGCCGTAGAGGACAGTGCCAACATCGGTGGCGAGTTCCCCTGTCGCCATCATATATTCTGTAAACCGCTTTTTGGAAATGTGGGAGTTCGCTGCAACGAAGTCTACAATCTGGCTTTGAATCCGGTTGAAATATTGAAAGGTGGCCGGCGCGCCGACCACGGTTCCGTTCATACGGACGGGATGGATCGTCATACCGGCGGTCGGTGCGATCATGCAGCAGCGGGCTGCCACCGCCAGCGGAACGCCGATGGAGTGTCCGCCCCCCAGAACCAGAGAAGCGGTCGGCGTTCGCATCCCGGAGATCAGCTCCGCAATGGCAAGCCCTGCCTCAATGTCCCCTCCCACGGTGTTGAGCAGCAAAAGCAGGCCGTCCACCTGCTCACTCTCTTCGATCTGGGCCAGCATGGGCATGATGTGCTCATACTTTGTGGTTTTCACCGTCTCGGGAAGCACCTGATGCCCCTCGATCTGGCCGATAATGGTTAAAATATAGATATTGCCGAATTGCGTCCGCACCAGACCGGAGCCCAGCTCCAGCGTTTGACCCAGGCTGCCAGCAGTCATAGCGATTTTATCGTTGTCCATAATCCTGCTCCCGTTTCAAGTTTTCCTTATCTTGTCCGGATCTTAAATTTTTATTCTTTTTTTGCTTTCGTCTTGAATCAAGTTCTTTCCTATGGTATATTTATAATGGACATTTGGACTGTGTCGCACGTTCCTTTGGCCATAACAATTCTACAGAAAGAAGGTTGCTACATGACAAAACGGATTCTGCCTCTGCTTCTGGCAGCCCTGCTGCTTCTCTCCCTTCTGCCCCAGCTCACCCTCCCCGCTGCTGCTGCAAGCTCCGGAAGCTGTGGGGATAAGCTCAACTGGAGCTTTAATTCCTCCACCGGTGTTCTAACCATTACAGGCAGCGGTGATATGACGATCAGCGGCATTGATGCGCCTTGGGCAAAGTATAAAAACTCCATTACTTCGGTTTCCCTGCCAAACGGATTGAGCTCCATCGGCCGCTATGCATTCAATTCCTGCTCGGGGCTGACAGCCATCAGCTTTCCCTCTACACTTAAGACAATCGGCGACCATGCTTTTCAATACTGCACCGGTTTGAAATCTCTCAGCATTCCGGATGGAGTCACCAAAATATCATATTCAGCCTTTTCTAACTGCAGTGCGCTGGTAAATGTGAAGCTTCCGTCCAATCTCTCCACCATTCCAAG
>JAGAEW010000047.1 GCA_017612935.1 Oscillospiraceae bacterium | reverse complement strand
GACGGGCTTGCCGCAGTCCTTGCAGTAGAAGACCGGGATCGGCAGACCCCAGCGGCGCTGGCGGGAGATGCACCAGTCGTTGCGCTCGCGGATCATCGAGATCATGCGCTCCTTGCCCCAGGCGGGGAGCCAGCGAACCGCATCGCAGGCGGCGACCGCCTCGTCCTTGAAGGCGTCCACGGAGCAGAACCACTGGGGGGTGGCCCGGAAAATGATGGGGCTCTTGCAGCGCCAGCAGTGGGGATAGGAGTGAACCACATCCTCAGAGGCAAAGAGCATACCGCTCTGCTTCATGTCCTCTAAAATAACGGGATTGGATTCCTCGGTTTTCATCCCGGCGTATGGGCCGGCGTAGTCGGTGTGGCGGCCTAAATCGTCCACGGGAACGATCAGCTCCAAGCCATAGCGCATACCGGTCCGGTAGTCCTCCGCGCCGAAGCCGGGAGCGGTGTGGACGATGCCTGTGCCGGAGTCCATGGTGACGTAGTCTGCGTTGACCACCAGAGAGGTCTTGGGCAGGAAGGGGTGGTCTGCCAGCATATACTCAAAGAAGGAGCCGGGGTGGGTTTCGAGGGTTTCCCAGCTTTCAAAGCCGCCGATCTTCATAAGCTTCTCAATCAGAGCCTCCGCCATGACGTACAGCTCCCCGTTGGAAGCCTTGACGATAGCGTAAGTCTCCCGGGGATGGAGGGCAACGCCCATGTTGCCGGGCAGGGTCCAGATGGTGGTGGTCCAGATCACAAAGTAGAGCTTGCTCCGGTCCAGATGGCCCAGCTTGCCCTGATCGTCGTGCAGGGGGAACTTGACATAGACCGTGGTACAGGGGTCATCCTGATACTCGATCTCCGCCTCCGCCAGAGCGGTCTCGTCCCTGGGACACCAGTTGACAGGCTTGAGGCCCTTGTAAATATAGCCCTTGCGGAACATCTCGCCGAAGACCTTGACTTCCTCGGCCTCGAAGCGCTTGTCCATAGTCAGATAGGGGTTTTCCCAGTCCGCCACGATGCCCAGCCGCCGGAAGCCCTTGCGCTGCCGATCCACATAGTCCAGAGCGAAGTCCTGACAGGCGGAGCGGAAGTCCGGCACGGACATGGCCTTGCGGTTGAGCTTGTTCTTCTTGATGATGGCGGATTCAATGGGCATTCCGTGGTTGTCCCAGCCGGGGACATAGGGGGTGTCAAAGCCCCGCATGGCGTAGGAGCGCACGATGAAGTCCTTGAGGGTCTTGTTCAGCGCGTGGCCCATGTGAATGTCGCCGTTGGAGAAGGGAGGGCCGTCGTGGAGAATGAACTTGGGCTTGCCCGCATTCTTCTTCCGCAGCTCGGCATAGATGTCGATCTTGTCCCAGCCCTCCAACATGGCGGGCTCCCGCTGGGGCAGCCCGCCCCGCATGGGAAAGTCGGTCTTTGGGGTGATGATGGTGTTCTTGTAGTCCATGTTAGCCTCCTGACTTTTTATAGTTGAGAATTGATGATTCTTGTGGTGCGTTTCATTCGGCTGCGTCCCAATGCGTCCGCCGGTTCCGAGCAGGCTTCCCGTTCCGCCTTTTTCGCCGTGGTAGTGGCCGCTGACCACAGCGGCCTCGCTGACCGCCTTCTGCGGAAGCACAGCTTGCCGGAGCATTGGGACAAAGGCGCCTGTGGTCAGGCGCCACTACCGCGTCTGAACAAGTTGCCGGAATTTCGGGGCAAAGGCGCCTGTGGTCTGCCCCTGAGGGCAGGGGCGGCGCCGCTGCGGGAAAGTTTTCACAAGTATGAAGGCGCCTTTGTCTCAACTAAGAGACAAAGGCGCTCGTCCTCTGCGGTACCACTCTTATTGCCACGGCTGGGCCGTGACCGCTTTGCATGGTATAACGCCCATGAAACGCCCCGGTCTACTGGGGAAGCCTCGCTTCCCGTTGGGCGGGGTGCTCGGGGAGGATCCGCGCTTCCTTTGAAGACCGCCTTACACCGGCCGGCGACTCTCTGTGCTTCGCTGCGAAGCGCACGTTCCCTTCAACGCAGGATATGAACTTGTATCCGCTCGGAAGCAGACTGCGCTTCCGAGCCGGGCTTCCGCGGGGTACGCATTGCTTGTCTTATGAGGGCCGGGCGTCCCGGCTGCCTGTGCCTGTATTATTCCGGCTGGTAGTTGCGGCCCAACTGAAGGTTGGCCAGCTTGGTAGTCGTACGCTCGTCCAGCTTCGGCAGAACCTTGGTGGCAGCGCTGTAGTCCACGCGGCGAGGGGAATCGCCGGTAATGCGGCTCACGTTCTGCTCGATCTCCGCGACAATATTCTCGGGGCTGCCGGCTGTGCGGCGTCCGGAGGAATTTGCGCGGCCGTCGCCGCCGCTGCTCTGGCTGCGCTGCTGCGGAAGCTTGAGAGCCTTGATATTCTCCAGGGCCTGCTGCTGCCGGGCAATCTGGGCTTCCACTGCATTGACGAAGTCTGCTGTGGCCTGCTTGGCCAGACGCAAACGCTCCGCCTCTTCCGCAATGGCAGCGGAACAGTCGGCTTGTCCCTTCTCCTGCTCCCGCTTTGCTTCGTCAGGACGGGCAAACCCGGCAGAGGCGTGCCCCTGTTTGGCCTCTTCCACTGCTTCCTTCAGCTTTGCCTCGTTGGCGCGATAATACTCCAGTCGGTCCACCAGAAGGCGCATTTTGCTTTTGAGAACGGCGTTTTCCTTGTAGAGGGTGATATAGTCCTCAATCAGGGGTTCGAGAACTTCATCGACGGACTTCATAACGTAGCCGCCGATTTTTGCCTTTTCAAAGGAGACTTCCTGCAGGTCTTGCGGTGTCAGCATAAGGGGTCATATCCTTTCCTGTTGTTGTGTTGGCTCAGATCAGAAATAGGTGCCGGCGGTTTCCAGCTCTTCCACCAGATCGCCGATGATTTCCACGTTGTAGGGCGTGAGGATGTAGGTCGAAATGGCAACCTTCTTGATCTTGCCGTCAATGGCGTAGGTCACACCGGAGAGAAAGTCCACCAGTCTGCGGGCTACGTCCTTGTTGGTGGATTCCAGATTCAACACAACGGTCTTTTTCTCCCGCAGGTGATCGGCAATCTCACGGACATTTTCAAAACGGTCGGGCTTCACCAGGACAACCTGCATGGCAGTGTTGTTGTTCAGATTGACAACCTTGGCCGGACCGGTCCGGCGAGATGCAGGGCTGCTCGCAGTCGGCTCCTGAGGAGAGAAGGAATCGCGGCGGGGTGCAGTTTCAGAGCCGCTGTCCAGATCCTCGTCGTCGAATTCGTCGTACAGTTCATCCTCGCTGTAGGGTTTGGTAAGCTTTCTGATTTCATCCATCAATCCCATGTGTGGGTTCCTCCTGTATCTGTATATAAATCATTGGTGTCGAAGTCGAAAGGGTTCACCGGGGTTCCACCGCCATCGGCTTCGGTCTTGCGCCGAAAATCGCGGTGCCGATGCGGATCATGGTACTGCCTTCGGCAATGGCATCTTCGAAGTCGTCGCTCATTCCCATAGACAGACACACCATAGATACATTATCGTATTTTTTCCGTTCAATGTCAATAAAAAGATTTCGCATTTTAGCAAAATATTTGCAATTATCCCCTTTTTTTTGCGAAATGGGAGGGATTGCCATCAAGCCGCGGAGAAAAACCCCCGGAAATTCCCCCATTCTCCCGGCTATGGCCAGCGCTTCCTCGGGGGTGAAGCCGCCCTTTTGGGCTTCTCCTCCGATGTTGACCTCCAGCAGAATCTGCTGCCGCAGACCCAGCCGCAGGGCAGTGCGGTTGATTGCCTCCAACAGCTCCATGCGATCCACCGATTGGATCAGATCCACCTGCCCAACAACCTTGTTGAGCTTATTGGTCTGCAAATGGCCGATGAAGTGCAGCGGCTTGCCGCTGTAGGCCCCAAGGGGCTGCTTTTGCACCAGCTCCTGCACCCGGTTTTCACCGCAGCAGTCCACCCCGGCGGCAACAGCCTCTCTGACCCGCTCGGCATCGTTCATCTTGGTGGCGGCGCAGAGCAGAATCTCCCTCGGATCTCTGCCGGCGGCAAGGGCGGCAGCCTCCATTCTGCTGCGAATGGCAGCAATATTTTCGGCAATGCTCATTTTACCATGACCTTTCCATCAAATATTTCTCCGGTCGTCAGGATAATCTCATCCTCCGGCCACAGGTTTTTGGTGCTGGACTTGTCCAGCTTGACAATGAAATTATCACCGTCATCCACAAGAATCTCAATGTTCTTCCATCTGGCCTCCGCTCCGACGAGGACATAGACTCCCGTTTTCCCCGCTTCGTCAACATAGAGGGCAGTTTTGGGCACCCGCAGGCCGGAGGACCTGGAAAACACCAGATCCACGTTTTCCGTGCGGGGCGTAACCGCGTGCTGGATGAATTCCTCCGAGGAGAGCACCAGCAGACAGCGTCCGTATTCCTCGGGGCTGATTCGCTCCACCTTCATCTGCATGACACTGGGCAGATCAAAGGTAAAATTGACCTCTATCACAGTTCCCAGAGAAAGAGCCTTCACGTTCTCGGCGGGAACGACGGCGGCAAGATACCACTTCTTGGAGCTGACCAGCTTCCCGACAGCGCCGGTGTCCTGCTTGCCCATCGCCACATTTTTTTCAAAGGCATTGACGCTGGCGGATTCCAGAAATTCCGGCGTCAGAAGGCTTTCATAGCCGTCGGTCACGGCGGAGAAGTAGCCGGAAACCGGAGCGAGGACCGTACCGCTCTCGGAATGTTTTTCCGCGTTGAGGGCCGCCAACTGCTCCTTAACCTCCTGAATCCGCTGAGAGAGGGCATCGGAATCCGCATTGTTGAGATAGCGCCGCACCACCAGAGATTTGAGGGTTTGAGAGGCGCTGTTGGCGGCATTATAGTTCCTTCGGAACGCATAGACGGTGATCTGGTTCATCAGCTCCATCAGATCCGCGTCAAAGGCCGAGGAATCCTTTTCGGCGGAGAGGGCCGCGATGGACTGAAGCTGCTCCAGCTCCTCCTTGAGCTCGTTGATGCGTTCCTGCTGGGCCTTTGCCGCATCGTCCCGATAGGTGTTGGCAACAACCTGGCCGACGCCGAGCTTTTCACCCTCCATATGGATGGGAACCACAATCCCGCCGGAATCCGGCATGAGAAGCTGCTCATGGCGCACCAGGAAGCCGGAGGTGGAAATTCCATCGCCGACTTCATAGCGCACCGCCTTATAGATGCTGTAGCTTTCCCCTGAGAATTGGGTCACGGAGAAAATGAGATAGCAGGCCACCACGCAGGAAAGCGTGACGACGACCGCCTTCATAAATTTGTCCCCTCGCATAAAGCCTCCTCTGACTCCACCGGGGGACGCCGCCTCACGACGTAAATTTGACCGGTCTTGCCGGAACCACGGTGGAAATCGCGTGCTTGTAAATCATTTGCTGGCGACCCTCGGACACCAGGCAGACCACAAAGCTGTCAAAGCCCGTGACAACGCCCTTCATCTGAAAGCCGTTCATCAGAAATACGGTCACCAGTTGGTGATCCTTGCGGATGTCGTTCAGGAACAGGTCCTGAAGTGTTTCATTTGCTGCCATAGGGATTCCCTCATTTCTATGTAATTTGCGGAAAACCGCAACCCTATGGTAGCAGACCTCGCAGGTCGAATGCTGTCGCAGCAATTCGGACGAAAAGAAAGTTTATCCCTTGACAACTCGGAGGCCGGCAGGAGAACGGGGAATCGGCTCCCAGGCAGATGCTGCCGGCCTCCGAATTGTCAATCCTCAACTGTCAAGGACCTTGCAAGCGGCCTGAACCAAATCAGAACACTCGTCCGCATAGAGCCAGCGGATGGCCTCATTGCGGCGGAACCAGGTGAGCTGGCGCTTGGCATAGCGGCGGGAGGACTGCTTGATCTGTTCCACCGCGTCCTCTACGCTGCATTTTCCCTGCAACGCTGCCGCCAGCTCCTTGTAGCCAATGGCCTGCAAAGCGGTGGTTTTGGGGTCCACGCCCCGGTCCAGCAGACGCCGGACCTCCGCCTCCAGCCCCCGGGCCATCATGTCGTCCACCCGGGCGTCCACCCGGGCATAGAGCCGAGTGCGGTCCCGGAAGCTCAGACCGATCCAGTCCGCATCGTACTTCGGCCCCTTCAATTTAGATTGGGCGTTGTGATACGACAGGGGCAGACCCGTAATCAGAAAGACCTCCATGGCCCGGATGATGCGCTTGCGGTCGGAAATGTGCAGCTTTTCGGCGGTCTCGGGGTCTGCGTCCTGCAGCATCTCATAGAGGAACTGCATTCCCTTCTTCTCCGCCACCTGCTCCAGATATTCCCGCTCTCCGTTGCCCGACGGGGGAGCAAAGCCCTGTCCCTGAATCAGACTGTCCATATACAGGCCGGTACCGCCGCAGACAAGGGCGCGCTTGCTCCGGGAAAGAATGTCCCCAATGGCGACGTCCGCCAGCTCCACATAGCGGCTGACGGAGAAATCTTCCCCCGGCTCCGCCACGTCCAGCAGGTGGTGGGCCACGCCGTCCATCTCGGCGGCATCGGGCTTGGCCGTGCCGATGTCCATGCCCCGGTAAATCTGCATGGAATCACAGGAAACCACCTCGGCGTCGATTCTTTTTGCAAGCGCCACCGCCAGCCCGGTCTTGCCGGAGGCCGTCGGCCCGCAGATACAGATCACTTGCTTCATATCAGACAATCCTCTTAAATTGCTTTTCAATCTGCCGCTTGGACAGCACCGTGCAGATGGGTCTGCCGTGGGGGCAGTATTTCAGATCCTCCCGGGTGAGTACCTCGGCGGCCAGCCGCCGGAGCTCCACGGGGTCGCTGCTGCTGCCGGCTTTGATGGCGGCCTTGCAGGCGATGCTGTGCAGCGCCTCGTCCCGCAGGCGTTGGGGCGTATCCAGCCGCCCGTGGCGAAGGTGATCCGCGATTTCGGAGAGGGTGGCGGCAGCATCGCTCTCCCGGATGTCTGAGGGAATCTGCCGCAGCAGCAGGTCGCCCTCCCCTAAATCGTCCAGATCGTAGCCCAGACTCAGCAGCAGCTCCCGCTGCTCCAGCAGCAGAGCTGCCTCCTCCCGGTCAAAGCGCCGGGTCTGAGGCTGAAGCAGAGTCTGCCCGACAATCCGGGTTCCCTGGGCCAGCAGCCGTTCAAAATTAATCCGCTCATGGGCGGCGTGTTTGTCAATTAAAATCAGCTCCTCGCCCTGCTCCACTAAAATGTAGGTGCAAAAGAGCTCGCCGATATAGCGGAAGCTCGGGGCGGCCTCGATGCCCTCCAGGGCAATCGGCCGGGATTCGGACTGTTCCCGCGCTCCGGCGGTATCCGCCCCATCGGCGGACAGGCAGGGCTTGTCCCCGGGGGCGTCTTCGGAAGGCGCCGCGGCAGTTTGCCTGTTTTCCCCGAAGCTGTTCGGCCCACCGGCGGGGGCGAAATCCCGGCTCGCGGAAGGCGCTTCGGGGCGCGGCACAGAGTCGCTTTGCTGTGTCTGTCCGGGAGCCTCCCCCATTCTGCGGTCTGCCTCCACTGCCGGCCTCTGCAGGGGGCTGTGGAGGCTTTCGGCTTTGAAAGCCTCCTGCAAAGCCTGACTGGGAACCGGAGGAGGGGCGCTGTGCAAAACGGCGGCAAGCTGCTCGTAGTCCTGCCGGGAAATGCTGCGGACGGGGGGCTTGGCGACCTTGCGATATTCCTCCGCCGACATCGCCTGAAAGAAGCGGTTTTCCCGCTCAGACCCGGCGCGGGGCGCTCCCCGCTGCTCCGCCGGAGATGAAAGCGGGGGCTGTGGAGCGGCCTGCGCCGTCTCGACGGCGG
>JAGAEW010000046.1 GCA_017612935.1 Oscillospiraceae bacterium | reverse complement strand
CGACACAGGCGTCATCCTCATCGCCTGCGCCATCGCCGGTTTCGCCGCCTCGCGCGGCGTCGTGAACTTCAGGAAATAGGTGCGTTACTCAAGAGGCTCGTCGGAGAGCGTGGCGTAGATGACGGCCTTGATGGCGTGCATGCGGTTCTCGGCTTCCTCGAACACGCGCGACTGGCCCGACTCGAACACCTCGTCGGTCACTTCCATCTCGGTGATGCCGAACTTCTTGGCAATATCGGCGCCGACAGTGGTCTTGGTGTCGTGGAAGGAGGGCAGGCAGTGCATGAAGATAGCAGTGGGCTTGGCGTTTGCCATCAGCTTGGCATTGACCTGGTAGGGCTTGAGCAGCTTGATGCGATCTTCCCAGACGGAATCGGGCTCACCCATGGAAACCCAAATGTCGGTGTAGATCACATCCGCGTTGGTCGTGCCTTCCTGAACGTCCTCGGTCAGACGGACGGTGCAGCCGTTCTCGGCAGCAATCTTCTTGGCCTCGTCAATGAGCCACTGCTCGGGGAAGAGCGCCTTGGGAGCGCAAGCGGTGAAGTTCAGGCCCATCTTGGCGCAAGCAATCATCAGGGAGTTACCCATGTTGTTTCTGGCATCGCCCATGTAGGTGAAGTTGACGCCCTTGAGGTGACCAAGCTTCTCTTCGATGGTGAGCAGGTCAGCCAACATCTGGGTGGGATGGAATTGATCAGTCAGGCCGTTCCAGACAGGAACACCGGCGTAGTCAGCCAGAGCCTGGACGGTATCCTGCGCAAAGCCGCGGTATTCAATGCCGTCGTACATACGGCCGAGAACACGGGCGGTATCAGCAATGGACTCCTTCTTGCCCATCTGAGAGCTGCCGGGATCCAGATAGGTAACGCCGCAGCCCAGATCCATACCGGCAACTTCGAAAGAGCAGCGGGTACGGGTAGAGGTCTTCTCAAACAGCAGAACAATGTTCTTGCCGGCCAGATAGCGATGGGGCTCACCGGAGAGCTTCTTGTGCTTGAACTCACGGCTCAGGTCCAGCAGGTAGCGGATTTCAGCGGGAGTGTAGTCCAGCAGCTTCAAAAAATGACGTCCTCTGAGATTGACAGGCATGATAAAAATTCTCCTTTTCATGTTGTACAGGTTATATGCACGGTCAGAGGGGACCGATGCTTACAGCTTTGCGCGATTGAGAGGCATGGACATGCAGCGGGGGCCGCCGCGGCCACGGCTGAGCTCACCGGAGGGAATCTTCAAAACCGTGATGCCGTGTTCCTCAAAAATCTTGTTGGTCACCACATTGCGGTTGTAAGCCACCACCTTGCCGGGGGCTACACAAAGGGTATTGGAACCGTCGTTCCACTGTTCACGCTGGGCTGCGACATTGTCGCCGCCACCGCAGAGGATCAATTCGATGTGATCCTGATGCAGATGCTTCTCCAGTACTTTGCGCAGATCACCGCCCAGATCGCAGATGTTGAGAGCATTCTTGGCGCCCGGGCTTATCTCGAAGATACGCAGAGAATCCAGCATATCGGGGAATACGACAAATTTATCATGGTCCACCTGGGTCAGAACGGTATCCAAATGCATCGTAGCCCGCATACAGGGAATCTCCAAGGCCAGTACTGTACGGACGGTGGCGGAATCATCGGCAAACAGACGCCTCGCGAGATTCTCAATGGCCTCGGGAGTCGTGCGCTGGGAGATGCCGATGGCAACGACCTCTGCAGAGAGGTTCAGAACATCGCCGCCCTCCAGAGAATAGTGCTCCGTTCCATTGGCATAGAGGGGAACCTGGTCGCCGCCGAACTCAGGATGATATTTGAAGATATATCGGGCAAAGATTGTCTCCTGGCAGCGGGTCACGGAATACATCCGGTTGATGGCAACACCTTCGCCGATGGACTCAAAGGGATCACGGGTAAAGTAGAGGTTGGGCATGGGTTCAAGGACAAAATTGTTTTGCCGATTGAGCATGGCGGGAAGCGTAAACTTGGGCGAAGCCCCCAGCTCCCGGAAGGAAACGCCGGCCATAGTTTTGAGAATCAGTTCCTTGTCGTCAGGAATCGACATCAGGTACTGAAATAGCTCGGGACGGTAATCCACATTGGGAGAGAAGGTGGCAAATTCCTTCAAAAACATCTCCCGCAGACCGGGGTTGGCCTTCAGGGTTTCTGCAGCCAGATCTTCCAGATAAACGACCTCAGCGCCACTGTCCCGCAGAACCTTGGCAAATTGGTCGTGCTCCTGCTGGGCACCGGCCAGGAAGGGAATGTCGTCAAACAGCAGACGGTCCAGCGTTCCGGGGGTCAGATGCTCCAGTTCTTTTCCAGGGCGGTGAAGCATGACACGCTTAAGGGGCGCAATCTCACTCTTTACAAAGATAGGCATAGTATTCTCCTTTGTGTTGGGCCATAAAATATGACCTTATTATATACTGAATTCTCTGAATTGTCAATTCCCGATTCAAAAACACCACGGAAATCAACAATTACAAAGATTACAAAGAGATAACATTTGACCACTCCATACGGGCATGATGAAGCATCTCCTTTGCCGTTAATCGACGGCTGAAGATATAGTAATGCCATTCGCTTGTTTTGTTTTTTGACAGATATCCCGCAAAAGGCGCTGACCGTTTTTTGCCTCAATCGGCATACGCCCCTCGCAGATGGCTTTAATTTGCCAAAAGAGATGGAAGGCAGACAGAAGCAAAACATAGACCCGCACAGCCGGAAAATAAAGCTCCGGTGTGCGGGTCCTGTTGCAGCAACTATGAAATTACTCCGTAGGTTTTCAAGAGCTTGACCCGTTCCCGGCCAAGCTTGATCGGCTCGCTGACGGGCCGATTCATGCCGTGCTTTCGGGCGGCAAACAGATAGGACACAACCCGCCTGGTCCATGCCACGGGTAGCAGGATTGGATGCTTCTTGACGAAGGGATAGCCTGCAGCAAGGGCGTCAGCACTCGGAAACAGAGCGCGTCCCAATCTCACGCCGGACTTTTTTCCCGCCAGATTCGCTTCCAAGGTGCCAAGGGTAATATTGGCGCTGTGAAGACGTTCGAACTTCCCGCCATGGACCCCGGACGCCAAAACATCTTCGAAAAGCGGCTCCAGATCCACCTGAATTCCCGAAAAAGGCTCCGGTGCAGGAATTCCGAGCTCCCGCGCACCGATCTGATAAACCGCGGCAGCAAAAGAACTGCAGCGCAGCGCCCTACAGCTTTGCTCCAGTACCGTAAAATCAATCTGTTCTTCATAGTGCTCTGTAAACAGACAGATATCCGCAACAATGCGGATGCCGAAGCCTGAAAACAGAAAATGCTTGAAAGCATGTAAAATCAAAAACAGAAGATGATCTGCCGGAGCGAAGCTTTGAATCGGTACGTCCTGAATCATAATTGAATCTGAACAATCCCAAGCCCTCTCGAAGGCCTGATTAAAATCAGAAAAAAACGGTGCATCCGGGTCAAACAGGTACTTGTGCAGCTCCACATACTGCGAAGCTTCGTGTTTGAGATAACTGATTTCCCACTGGGATTCCAACTCCGCTTCGTCCCTGCAAGGGGAAAAACCAAGTTCCTTCAGTACCGCATGGCATCGGGCCATCGAAGTCTCCGGCACAAGAAAATCGTCATCCACGGACGGGCGCAGCCAGGGCTTTGGGTAAAGGGCTCTGCACACAGGACCTTTCATCACCAGTGGCTCCACTCCCTCGGCTCGAAGCCTTAAAATCAGGTTCAGAAACACATTTTCCCGAATGATCTGATTGGTAACCTGTTGGATTGCCCGCTCCTGCCACCGAAGCAGCGGCGGCTCCGGCGCACCGGCCTCCGCCGTTTTGCGGGTAAATCCGCTGCAGCAGGAAGACAAGCCGCCAGCATGATCCAGAATCATCGGCAAAAGACCGTGAGCCTCCGCCAGATGAAACACATCTTCCCATTGTGCCGGCGAAAGGACTGGGTCTACAGGCGCCTGTCCATGAATTGCCTCACGCAGCAGCGTCAAAAAAATGGCTTGCGTTTGATTCATAGACACTCCTTGCCGCTGCGGCTGACATTAATTGAAATTCACAACACCATCAAACTTTTCTGCCGCCAGAGCAGCGCCGCCGATCAGGCCGCCGTCAATTTCCGGCTGGGCCATCAGATCGTGGGCATTTTTGGCGTTCATGGAACCGCCGTAGAGAATCCGAACCCGGTCGGCTGCCGCACCGAAGACCTCACGGATTGCACCGCGAATTGCAGCGATGGTGGCGTTGGCCTCTTCGGGCGAGGCTGTCAGGCCGGTGCCGATTGCCCAGACGGGCTCATAGGCGATCACAACATTTTCAATCTGAGCGCCGACATTCAGAAGCGCAACCTTGGTCTGCATGCAAACGATTTCCTTCGTAATGCCCTGCTGCTTCTGTTCAAGACTTTCGCCTACGCAGATGATGGGCTTCAGGCCCGCTTCCAGAGCCTTCAGGCTGCGCTGGTTGACGGTGACGTCCGTCTCGCCAAAGTACTGCCGACGCTCAGAATGGCCAATAATCACATATTCAACGCCCAGTTCCTTCAAAGAGTCGGCGTTGCACTCACCGGTGTAAGCGCCGTTGTCGGCAAAATGGACGTTTTGGGCACCTAAATGAATGTTGCTGCCCTTCAGAGCCTCGGAGGCGGCAGCAAGACTGACGGTCATGGGGCAGACAACAAGCTCCGCACCGCAGCGGTTCTGCATCTTCTTCAAATCCTCAATCAGGGCCTTGGTCTGCGCCGGTGTCTTATTCATTTTCCAGTTGCCGGCAATCATAGGGGTTCTCATGTACATTTCCTCCTGAAATAAAAATGTTGACAATTTTGCGAAACCAGAGTTGATTTCTGACGGTCTGCTTTCAGGGCTTGCGGCCCTCTGAGGCAATCATGCCGTCGCAGCCCGATGTCTTCATCTCCCGACTGTGGCATGGGGGCCAACGGGAGTACAGGAATCGGGGTATCTCTCACGATGTCCTAAGACAACACCGCTGTTCTGAATTGTGGGGCGTGCCTTGGCTCTTTGAGTATACCATATATTCGTTAAAAAGTACAGAATTATTTCTGAAGCTTGCCCCTTCCTTTTGCTGTCGGGGAAATGAATCATGAAGAATACAAAGCGAAAACCCTGCCGAGCTTCGTCGACAGGATTTTCGCTTTGGTGGAGACTAATGGACTCGAACCATCGACCTCCTGCGTGTGAAGCAGGCGCTCTAACCAGCTGAGCTAAGCCTCCGTACGCATGGTATTATATCACAGATTTTCAAAAAATCAAGAAAAATTTTTCAGTTTCTCAATCTTTTTTGGGTCAAAGTACCGGGACTGCAATCCGGCAGCAGTGGCGCGGCGGAAGCCTCCCGGAACGGAAACAGCGCCGACAGAAGCGCGTTCTGTCGGCGCTGTAATTCACAATGACGCTGAGGAAAATCAGAAGCCTCTTCTCTTGTTCTTCCGTGCGGCCTCGCTCTTCTGCTTCCGCTTCAGACTGGGGCTGACGTAATGCTCACGCTTACGGACCTCCTGCTGGATGCCAGCCTTCTGGCAGCTCCGCTTAAAACGCTTGAGAGCATTCTCCAAGGATTCATTCTCCTTGACCTTGATTTCAGACATTGATTTCCCTCCCTCCGACGCGCCCGGCTAAATCCTTGACGCTTTCAGGGCATTTTTGAAATGCGAGAATATTATACCGGTCATTTTGTCAAATGTCAAGTATAATCTTATAAAAAGTTGAAATTTGGGGGGCAAGGGGCGCAAATTGCCCTTTTTACGCTGTCCCCCTGCCTGGGTTTATCTGAATTTCCAAACGAACAGGCAGCCGCCAAACAGCACAAGGATTCCAAGCACAGTCAACAGAAGCGGCACAGGAAAAGCTGAATCAAACTCCATGATTTATTTCAACCTTATTACTTCACAATCAGGTTCACCAGCTTGTTGGGCACGGCAATCAGCTTGACCACGTCGGTGCCTGCCCGGGCGACGGCCTTCTGCACCCACTCGTCCCGCAGAGCCAGTTCCCCCAGCGCCTCCTTGCTGAGATCCGCCGGAGCCTGAATGGTGCCCTTGGTCTTGCCGTTGATCTGAATGGCAATGGTGAGCTCCTGATCCTTGCACTTGGCCTCCTCGTACCGGGGCCATGCAGACAAGGAGCACAGGCCCTCGAAGCCCTTCTGCTCCCAGAGCTCCTCGCAGATATGGGGGGCAAAGGGACTCAGCAGCTGGAGCAGGGTCTTGAGCTCGGCCCGGTTGCAGCCCTGATCGCCCAGTTGGTTCACCAAGGTCATCAACTGCGCCAGGGCCGTATTGGTCTTGAGCTGTTCAATATCGGAGCTGACCTTCCGGATGGTTTTGTGCATCAGGTTTTCATTGGCCCTGCTGTAATCCCTCTCCCGGTCGCTGACTGTCTCCGCTAAGCCCCAGACCTTATCCAGAAAACGCTTGCAGCCCTTGACGGAATTGGCGGCCCAGGCGGCAGGTTTTTCAAAGTCCCCGATGAACATGATATAAGTCCGCATGGTATCGGCGCCGAACTCGTCAATCACGTCGTTGGGGTTGATGACGTTGCCCCGAGACTTGGACATCTTAATGCCGCCCTCCCCCAGAATCATACCGTGGCTGGTACGCTTGACATAGGGCTCCCGGGTGGGAACTACCCCCAGATCGTAGAGGAACTTGTGCCAGAAGCGGGAATAGAGCAGGTGCAGGGTGGTATGCTCCATGCCGCCGTTGTACCAATCCACCGGGGTCCAGCACCTGAGGGCCTCGGCAGAGGCCAGCGCCTTGTCGTTGTGAGGATCGGTATAGCGCAGATAGTACCAGCTTGAGCCCGCCCACTGGGGCATGGTATCCGTCTCCCGCCGGGCGGGTCCGCCGCAGCAGGGGCAGCTCGTATTGACCCAGTCGGTCATGGAGGCCAGCGGACTCTCGCCGTCGTCGGTCAGCTCATAGCGCTCCACCTCGGGCAGCAGCAGAGGCAGATCCTTCTCATCCATAGGAACCATTCCGCACTTGGGGCAGTTGACAATGGGAATGGGCTCGCCCCAGTAGCGCTGGCGGGAGAAGACCCAGTCCCGAAGCTTGAAGTTCTTTTTGGCCTCTCCGATGCCCCGCTGGGACAGCCACTCGATGACAGTCTTCTTCGCCTCAGCCACCGACAGACCATTGAGGAAGTCGGAGTTGACCAGGGTTCCGGTGGCCACGTCGGTGAAGGCAGCTTCCTCCACGTTTCCCCCGGCAATGACCTCGACGATGGGCAGTTGGAATTTCTTTGCAAACTCCCAGTCCCGGGTATCGTGGGCGGGAACCGCCATAATGGCGCCGGTGCCGTAGCTGGCCAGGACGTAATCCGAGATGAAAATGGGAATCTGCTTGCCGTTGACGGGATTGATGCCCATGACGCCGCCGAGGCAGACGCCGGTCTTGTCCTTATTGAGCTCGGTGCGCTCCATGTCGGATTTGGCGGCAGCCATAGCCTGATAGGCCTTGACCTCCTCGGGATTGCTCAGGCAGTCCATCCATTTTTCCACCAGGGCATGCTCCGGGGAAAGCACCATATAGGTGGCGCCGAAGAGGGTATCGGGCCGGGTGGTGTAGACGGTAATATCATCCCCCAGCGTGGTGGAAAATTTCACCTGTGCGCCGTAGGAACGGCCGATCCAGTTGATCTGCTGGGCCTTGACCCGCTCCGGAAAGTTCACATCCTCCAGTTCGTCGATCAGCCGGTCGGCATAGGCAGTAATTTTCAGCATCCACTGGCTGCGTTCTCTGCGAACAACGGGCGCACCGCAGCGCTCACAGACACCCTCCACAACCTCCTCGTTGGCCAGCACGCACTTGCAGGAGGTGCACCAGTTGACGGGCATCTGAGTCTT
>JAGAEW010000045.1 GCA_017612935.1 Oscillospiraceae bacterium | reverse complement strand
CAGCTCTCGCAGGCGGGCCTCCAGCAGGGGCACACCGGTATTCACCAGCGCCAGTCGCAGCTGCTCGTGCGTCAGCTCCAGGCCGCCGCAACAGACCCGCGCCTCCCCCGTGCGGGCCAGACAGGACAGCCCATTTGCGTCCGGGCCAAAGCGAGCATAGAAGGCAGCAAAGGCGGCGGCTTCTTCGGGCGAAAGCCCGGCCTCGGCCCGCCGGAACAGGCGGGCTGCCTCGGCACAGACGGGGTAGAGCTCCGGGGCTTCAATTCCCTGCTGCCGCAGCAGATTTACAGTCTGTTCAATCAAAGCCTGCGGATTCTCCGCAAGCTCTGCTTTATTTAAGATGAAAATCCCCTTCCCCTGCTTTTCAAGGGATTGCAGCAGTTCGATCTGGGCCGGGTCCTCCAGCCGACCTACATCCAGCACACACAACTGCTGCGTGGCCGGGAGCCGGAGCTCCGGGGGCAGAAGGGCCAGCAGCGTCCGCCGACCCGCACCGGGCAGCGCAACCATGCCGTCACGGAGGGAAACACTTTCCTTCATGGGTAGTACCTCCTTTGTTCGATTGTGCGACGCCGCTCATATCTCGGACAGGCGCCGGATCAGTTCCTCCCGGGCCGTCACATAGACGGTGCGATAGTTCTCATAGACCACCATGCCGGGCTTTGCCCCCGCCGGCTTTTTTACCTGGCGCACCGGACAGAGGTCCACAGGGACATTATGCCCCTGCCGGGCCTGAGAGTACCAGACAGCCAACTCCGCCGCTTCGGTGACGGTACGGTCCGGAACCTGTGCGCCGGCACAGGCAATGATGACATGGCTTCCGTGGGCCTTCTGCACATGGAGCCACAGGTCTGTCTTATAGGCCAGCCTGGTGGTTAGCAGGTCGTTTTGACGGTTGTTCCTGCCCACAAGGATCTGGAAGCCGTCAGAGGAGCGGAACTCCATGGGCTTCGAGGGCGGGACCTTCATCTGCTTCTTTCGCTCGGTCTGCCGCAGATAGCCCCCCTCGGTGAGCTCCGTGCGGATGTCGTTGACATCCCGCTCTGTCTCCGCCCGGGACAGCGCCTCCAGCACGGAGGCAAGATAATTTTCCTCCGTCTTGCCCAGAGCAATCTGTTCCGTCAGAAATTTTTCCGCATGCTTCGCCTTATTGTACTCTTTGTAATATTTAGCCGCGTTCTGCTGGGGAGAAAGGGTCACGTTCAGGGGAATCTCTATCTGCTTCATCTCTGGATCGTAGAAATCCACGGCGCTGAGCCGTGCCTGCCCCCGCTGTATCTGGTACAAATTTGCCGTGACAATATCCCCCAGGCGACGCAGCCGCTCCCGGTCAAAGGTGGCCTCCAGCTCCTTCTCCTGGTTGACCAGCTTTCGCCGCACCCGGGAGAGTTGGTTGCTGAGGGCCTTATGCAGGCTCTGGGTCTTGGCCCGCATCCGCTCCGTCTGGGCCCGGCCGCTGTAGAAGTCCTCCAGCAGCTCCGAAAAGGAGGGGAACTTGTCTTGCTCCATGTAGCCCTCATACTGCCGGATGGGCCGGAAGGAAAAATCTTTGCGCTCCCCGGCCAGCAGCAGACGGGTCGGCACAAAGCCCTCCGTCAGACTGCACAGCGCCCGGTGCAGGGGCGCCGCCAGAGCCCTGCGATCCAGCGCCGTCAGATCCGGATCGGAGCTTCCCGTTGTCAGCCAAGCCAGCTCCCGGCCAATCAGGGGGGAAACCCCCGCGTAGCGATCCGTAAGCCAGCGGTCCAGGGCCGTGGGATGATCCACCGCCAGCAGCGCGGTCTCCAGCGCCGAGGCCGTCTCTTCCCGCAGATCCAGTTTGCCCTGCGCGGGAGGGTCCCGGTAGAACAGCCCCGGCAAGACCTGCCGCTTTTCGGACATCTCCAGATCCACCCGGCGCAGGCTGTCAATGATGCGGCCGTCCGGCCCCACCAGAATCAGGTTGGAGTTGCGGCCCATGAGCTCCAGATACAGGTGCTTTTCACTCAGCACCCCCAGCTCGTCGGCACTCTCCACGCACAGCTCCACCGCCCGCTCCATAGGAAGCTGCCGCAGCCAAAGAATCCTGCCCCCCGCCAGATGCTTTCGCAGCAGCATACAGAACATGGGGGGCTGGGCCGGATTTTCGTAGCGGCCTTGGGTGTAGTGAAGCCGGGGATGGTTGGAAGAAGCCGACAACAGCAGCTTTCGGTTTCCGGCGCCGGGGCTGCGAAGCTGAAGCAGGACAGAATCCCGTTCCGGCTGCTGGATCTTGTCGATCCGGGAACCCGGCAGGGTTTCGTTTAATTCCGCCGTGAGGGCGGAGAGAAAAATCGCGTCAAGTGGCATGGTAATCGTTCCTCTTTATTTTTCCGGGCTGTTTTCCGCGGAAAAACAGCCTCATCGGGTTTGTTCTTCGGTTTTGCAGCTTCCCAGGGCGTACAGCTCGTTCACCCTTGCGTGCTGCCCGGTCAGCCAGAGCCAGCCAAAGAGGGTTTCCAACCCCGTTGCCCGGGCATACTGGCCCGGTGTGGCGGATTTGGGGGCGGGATGGGAGTGGGCGTTGCGCCCCCGCTTGTAGACGGCCCGCTCCTGTTCGTTCAAATGGGGCAGCAGCCGCTCCACCAGCGCCGCCTGGGCCGGCGCCGTCACCCGGGCCACCGCCCGGGCGTGCAGATCCTT
>JAGAEW010000044.1 GCA_017612935.1 Oscillospiraceae bacterium | reverse complement strand
GCGTTTTGCTCGGAGCCATCGGCCTGTATGCCCCGCTGGCAGACTGGGCCGGAGCCGGGGCGACAGTCCCTTTGACCGGATTTGGAAATCTTCTGGCGGAAGGAACCCGGAAGGCTGTGGATGAAAACGGTCTGATAGGCGTTCTCAGCGGTCCCCTCAGCGCTGCCGCCGGCGGAATCGGAGCTGCGGTGCTGTTCAGCGTGCTGGCAGCCACCGTCTTCCGTCCCAAGGAGAAATAATTTTCAGTTTGCTCTGATCCTGGCATCTTCCCGTGGGGCGGCGCATATAATGAGAGCGTCAGACTACACGAGGAGGCAATGGAATGGCTCAGGAGCTCAAAAACAAAAGCGAAGCCACTGCCGGAGAACGGCTGGAGCTGGAGGGACGCCGAAGCCTTCGGGTCACAGGGGTCAAGGAAGTGCTGCACATTGAGGAAACTGCCGTCGTAATTCAAACTGCGGACGGGCTGCTGGTGGTTCACGGGGAGGCGCTTCGGCTGCGCCAACTGCTGCCTCAGGAGAACCGGGTGGAGGTCCTGGGGCAGGTGAAGGAGCTGCGCTATGAACAGGACGGCAGCAGAAACACCATAAGAAGGCGGCTGTTTGGCTGATGGAGCTGCCTGTAATTCAACAGCTCAGGGAGTTGGGTCTGGCTCTGGCCTTCGGGGCAATCGCGGGACTGGTCTATGATTTGCTACGTCCCCTGCGACAGGGACGTTGGAGCACATGGACCGCCGACGCCCTGTATGCCCTGCTTCTGCTGCTGTCCCTGCTGCTGTTCGCCCTCTATGCGGGCCGGGGGCGTCTGCGTCTGTTTGCCCTGATTGCAATGGCGTTGAGTGGTTCCCTCTGGCTTTGGAAGATCTCTCCCCTGTTTCGTCGCATGGAATTCCGCCGGCGTCGCTTCGTCCGCAGACTGACACGAAAAATTCAATATTGGCTCGAACAAAAGAAAAAATATTCTAAAACTGAAAAAAACAGTTGAAATTCATTGAAAATCTGGTACAATAAAAGAAATAAGGAGAGGTATTCACCCTTGCGGCGGAAAGGAGGTTTTCCATGCGGTTCAAACGGACATCACTTTTGACCAAACTGCTTCTGCTGGTTATATCAGCCTATGCAGTCATTACGCTGGTAAGCCTTCAGGACCGCGTTCAGGCCGCGAACGATCGGGCGCGGGAGCTGGATGAGCAGCTTCAGTTTGCCAATCAGGAATGCGCGCTGGCCGAGCAGGAACTGTCCGAGCTCGGCACCGATAAGAGCACAATCTCGATTGCCCGCTCCCGCCTCGGCATGGTGGAAGTCGGCGAGATTGTCTTCTGCGACGCCGACGTTGACTGACGCCGGACATCTCGAAAGGATTAATAACTACATGGAATTTACACCGGGCACGATTATGGAGGGGACCGTCAAATCCATTGCAAATTTTGGCGCGTTCATCAATTTACCCGAGGGAAAAACCGGCCTTGTCCACATTTCCGAGGTCGCCGCAACTTATGTGACTGACATTCATCAGTACATCTCAGAAGGTCAGGCTGTGCGGGTCAAGGTCCTCAACACCGACGAGCGGGGCAGACTGAGCCTTTCGATCAAGCAGGCGGAGCCCCCACAGGATTCGGCATCTTCTCAGAATCGTCCGGTACGGAAGACTGTCTCCCGGCCCGCCGGCTTTCAAGCGCCCCGTCCGGAGCCCGAGAGCTTCGAGGATAAGCTGAAGCAGTTTATGGCGGATTCCAACAGCAAAATCTCCGGCGTGCGCCAATATGAGCACCGCAGCAGGACCAGAAAGCGCTGACAGTCCCCGCTGTTCTACACACTGTTTTGGCAGGAAGTGCGAAGAAGGCTCCTTCTTTGCGCTTCCTCTGTTCTTTAATACCAAGGGAAAAGGAGCGGATGATCTGTGCTTCACGCTTTGATCACCGGCGGTAGCCGGGGCATTGGCGCAGCAACGGTTCGTGCTTTTGCGCAGGCCGGTTACCGCGTCAGTTTTTTTTATGAAAAGAACGCCCGGGCCGCCGCAGCCCTGGCTGCCGAAACCGGCGCTGCAGCTGTCTGCTGCGACGTGGCAGATACGGAAGCCGTCCGTCAGGCAATCTCACAGCTGGCGCCTGTAGATGTGCTTGTAAACAACGCGGGCATCTCCCATGTGGGTCTGATTTCCCAGATCAGCCCAGAGCAGTGGGATCGTCTGTTTGCCGTCAACGTCAAGGGGATTTACAACACAGTGCGCGCCGTATTGCCCGGGATGCTGCAAAAGCAGGCTGGCGCCATTATCAACCTCAGCTCCATGTGGGGGCAGGCCGGCGCAAGCTGCGAAGCCGCCTACTCCGCCACCAAGGGCGCCGTCATCGCCCTGACCCAGGCGCTGGCCCGGGAACTGGGTCCCTCGGGGATTCGGGTAAACACGGTCTCCCCAGGTATGATCGACACAGAGATGAACGCCCAGCTCGGAGACGAAGACCGCGCCGCACTGGCCAATGACACACCCCTGCTGCGGATCGGGCAGCCGGAGGAAGTGGCGCAGGCCATTCTCTTTCTGGCCCGAGCTTCCTTCATCACCGGGCAGAATCTGCCGGTGAACGGCGGATATATTTAAGGGATAAGCAATTTCGGTGAAAAGCGAAAGGAAACAGTCACGATGCTACTTTTGACTCTCTGGAGCTCTATGGCTTGCACGCCTTTCAGGTTCTGGGCGGGCATCCGTCCCTGATGGTTTATTTCCGCCCCATGAGTCTGGAGAAATTCAAGCAGGGAGCAGCAGATCTCTGTCCGGACATTCAAAGCATTCGGGTTTTGGTTGACGCTCAGGAAGTCTCTGTGCTGGAACAAAGTAAGGTCAGAGAGTTCATCGGAGATCGAGCCCTGAACGCTTTTCTGATTCAGGTTGCCCTGCCGGAACAGAACGCCGCATGGCATCGGCTGGACGTTGAGATCCGGGACGGCAGCGGAGCCTTCGGCGCTGCGACCGTCTTTGCCTGATTTCCTTCTTGTGATTCAAAACCGGCGTGACCGCTGCGGTCATGCCGGTTTTGTCTTGCTTCTCGATACAAGGGCGTTTGTCCCCTTCGGGTCGGACTGCCGGGCTGTTCTCTCCGCGGGCCTACAGATTCTCCGGGGCAAAGGCCTCCGGTGGAAGGATGGTGGAAAAGGCTGTCAGCCCCGGATGCTCCTCCGCCTCCGGGTACTGAACGGAGCTTCGGCTGTAGAGATCCTCCTGCTCCCCCAGGGGCAGGGTCAGCAGAACGGTGGTTTCTCCGTCCTCCTCCGTGGAGAACACCAGGGTTCCTCCGTGGCAGGCGGCGCCCTGGCTGACAAGGCTCAGGCCGACGCCGAGGCCACCGTTCAGATCGCTTGATTCAGCCTGTGCATAGCGGTGGAAGGGCTGATCCGGCCTGCGATCGGCCTGGTTTCGAACCGCAAAGCAGACCCGACGCATTCCGATCCGGGTGAGCTCCAGCCGGACGAGCCGGTCGGAAGAATGGGCCGCAGCGTTGGCAATCAGCTCTCGCAGCATGGCCCTGGTCAGGGGCCAGTCCAAAACTGCAGAGAAGTCCGACGGAGGAAGCTGCCAGCTCAGTTGAAGCTCTGCGCTTTCCAGCAGATCCGCTGTTTCCCGGCAAAATTGATCAAAGGCGATCACAAGGCGGCACTCCTGCCGATTCAGGCGGAAGGTTCCGGCCCGCAGCCGGGCAAACAGCTCCAGATCCCCGGCGGTTCTACGCAGACGGTAGACCCCACGCATGGCAAGTGCAGCTTGCCGGGACAACGGCTGAAGCACTTTACTTTCCTGGCCGCCGATCCCGTCCAATGCCACCGAGAGATCCTGAAGCGCATAGCGGATACTGCCGGCAATATAGAGCATAGTCGTATCATTGGGAGGCGGGGAAAGGCTCGCCCCAGGCCGGAGGCTGCAAAAACAAAGCAGCTCCGCAGGAACGGCCCGCAGGGTCCAGATGTGGTCGGAAAGAACCACGTCAGATTCCACCGGCCCCTCTCCGGGCTTCGGCAGCACGGCATCCGGGAGGGCGGCAGAAACGCTCTGCCCCTCCCTCAGGCCAAGGGCCTGCGCCGCAGGGTTACAGCATTCCAGCTTCCCGGCCCGAACCACAAAGCTCGGCCCTCCCGTCAGCTCCAAAAACGCATTGACCACAAACTGGTCCATCCTGTCGCCTCCCTTCCCAAGTAGTATGCGCCGCAAAGCGACTTTCATTACTTTTATTTTACGACAAAATTCGACAAAATGCAAGAAAAACCATTGCCAGAAGCGTCTGCATTTTCCATTGCCCGAAGCGCCTGCATTTGCACTTGACAATTTAATCGGGAGGGGGTAGGATAATGTCAAAAAGAATCGAAGGAGAGTCTACTATGGGAACGCCCCAATGCGCAGACCGGAACGCGGCGGCTGCCGTGCCGACACGCTCTTTGAGCCTGCCCAACGCACTGCCTGCGGACTATCAGCCCACCCCGGAGGGTGGCTTAAGCAGCGAAGCTGCCGCGGCCCTGGCTGCGGCCGGAAAGGCAAACCAGCACAGCGCCGAGCCCGGCAAAACCGTTTCGCAGATCGTACGGACAAACCTCTTTACGCCGTTTAATCTCTTGAATTTCGCGCTGGCCTTTTGCCTGGCGCTGGTGGGCTCCTGGCGGAATATGCTGTTTCTCGGCGTAGTCTTTTCCAACACGCTGATCGGCACGCTTCAGGCTCTGCGGGCCAGAAGGATGCTGAACAAGCTCCGGCTTTTACAGGAAAAGCCCTGTCATCCCATTCGGGATGGCACAGAGAGAAGCTGTCCCCCCTCTGAGTTGGTGCTGGGAGATTTGGTGGTCTTCCGCGCCGGGGATCAGATTCCGGCGGACGCCATTGTACGCTCCGGCTCCTGCGCCGCGGACGAGTCTCTGCTCACCGGTGAAAGCGATCCGATTTCCCGGGGAGAGGGAGACTGGCTGATGTCCGGCTCTTTCCTCACGGAAGGCCGCGTCGTGGCCCAGCTCGCCGCCGTGGGGGACGATTGCTACGCAGCCCGGCTCATGGGAGAAGCGCGGCAGATTCGCTCTCCCCGCTCAGAGCTCATGTCGGATTTGAATCGTCTGGTGTCCTGGATCAGCCGCCTGCTGGTGCCGCTGGGTCTGCTGCTCTTTTGCAAATCCCATTTCCTACTCCACACTCCGGTGGGACAGGCTGTTCCAGAAACAGTTGCAGCCATGATCGGCATGATTCCCGAGGGTCTGATTCTCCTGAGCTCTGTGGCCCTGCTGGCTGGCGTCGTAAAGCTCGGACGCCGCAAAACACTGGTTCAGGAACTGTTCGGCATTGAGACCCTTTCCCGGGCCGACGTGCTCTGTCTGGACAAGACCGGCACCCTGACCACCGGAGAAATGACCCTGGAGCGCATGGTTCCCGTGGATGTGGATGAGGCTGCCCTTCGCGCCGCCGCTGCCCGCTTTCTCAGTGCCTTTGAAGCCGGAACCGGCACGCTGAAGGCCCTGGCTGCTGCCGTAGAACCGGGGAAGGAAGCCCCCACGGCCACGCTGCCCTTTTCCTCCGCCCGCAAAAAATCCGCCGCCGCCTTCTGCGACGGGACGGTTCTGATTCTCGGCGCTCCCTCCTTTGTGCTGGAGCAGGTTCCGGAGCTTGTGGGGGAGGCCTCCTCTCAGGGCTTCCGGGTGCTGGCGCTGGCGGAGGCCGCCGGGACGCTGGAGGGCGAAAGCATTCCCCCTGTGAAGCGTCTGCTGGGCTTCTTCCTGCTGCGGGATACTCTGCGTCCGGCCGCCGCAGACACCCTGGCCTGGTTCCGGGCGGAAGGGGTCAGCGTGCGGATCATGTCAGGCGATGACCCGAGAACCGTAGCAGCCGTGGCACGCCGCCTCGGCCTGCCGGATGCCGACAAGACAGTAGACTGCGGCAAGCTCTCCGATGAAGAACTGGCCGCAGCCCGGGATCAGGTCATCTTCGGACGTCTGACCCCAGATCGCAAGCGGCTGCTGGTGCAGGCCTTGAAAGCGGACGGCCACAGCGTTGCCATGACAGGCGACGGCGTCAACGACATTCCCGCCCTGAAGACTGCCGACTGCTCCATCGCCATTGCCGGGGGCGCAGAGGCCACAGAGCACGCCTCCCAGTTGGTGCTGCTGAACGGGGACTTTAATTCTCTGCCCGCCGTGGTGGCGGAGGGGCGGCGGGTCATCGGCAACATTACCCGGACGGCCGCTCTCTTTCTGGTCAAGACCCTGTACTCCGCAGTGCTGTCAGTGCTGCTGCTGTTTCTGCCTCTGCACTACCCCTTCCAGCCCATCCAGTTGACCTTAATCAGCGCCCTGTCTGTGGGCTGCCCTTCTTTCTTTCTGGCGCTGGAGCCCACCCACGAACGGGCTAAGGGACGCTTCCTGCGGCGGGTTGTACTCCGGGCTGCCCCCGGCGCGCTGGCTGTGAGCTGCTGCGCCATCGCCTGTATACTCACCAACCGCTCCGGCACTCCCTATGAGCTGTCCTCTACCATGGCTGCTCTCTCTGCCGGAATCATCGGGCTGGTCAACCTGATTCTTACCTGCAGACCCTTTACTCCGCTGCGGGTGGGCGTCTGCTCCGTCATGTGCGCAGCCTTTGCCGCCGCGGTGGTCTTTCTGCCCCAGGTCTTTTTCCTGTACACCCGGGAGCTGACAGCGCAAAGCTGGGTCACACTGGCCATCATCACCGCCTGCGGGGTCGCCCTGCTGCTGGCGGCCACCCGCATCGCCAAACGCTGGGATGAATCGCCGTCTTTTCTCCCGTCCTTTGCGCGTAAGGCTTTGCGGGGAAAGACCAATTCTGTCGAAAAGGAATGATTCTTTTGTCAAACGCAATTCACACAGAGGGCCTGACCAAATACTACGGCAAGGCCAGAGGCATTCTTGATCTGAATCTCAGCGTAGAGCAGGGAGAATTTTTTGGCTTTATCGGGCCAAATGGCGCCGGGAAATCCACCACCATTCGCACGCTGTTGGGTTTAATCTCCCCCAGCTCCGGCAGGGCCAGTGTGCTGGGCCTGGAGATTCACCGGCAAAGAGAAGCAATTCTGCGTCAGGTGGGCTATCTGCCCTCGGAAACCGCCTATGATTCCGGGATGCGGGTGCAAGAGCTGCTGCGGCTGTCCGCCGCCCTGCGAAAAGCAGACTGCCGCCAGGAGGCGGAACAGCTCTGCCAGCGTCTGCAGTTGGATCCCTCCCAGAGGGTGGATGATCTCTCCTACGGCAACCGAAAAAAAGTCGCCATTGTCTGCGCCCTGCAAAGCAAGCCCCGGCTGTTGATTCTCGACGAGCCCACCGGCGGATTGGATCCCCTGATCCAGCACGAATTTTTCAAGCTGCTGCAGGAACGCAAGCAGCAGGGCGCAACTATTTTCCTCTCCAGCCACGTTTTGTCGGAGATTCAGCACAACTGTGAACGGGCCGCCGTGATCCGGGAGGGTCGGCTGATTGCCTGTGACCGGGTGGAGAAGCTGGCAAGAACCAATGCCAAGCAGATCTCCCTGCGGGGGCAGGTGGATCTGCAGGGACTTGAGGGACTGCGGAACCTGCGGAGCACGGAGCAGGGCTGCAGCTTCCTCTACAGCGGCGACATCAACGCCCTGCTCCAGCGCCTTTCCGGGGGAAAGATTCAGGATTTGAGCATTGCAGAACCGGATCTGGAGGAGATTTTCCTGCACTATTATCAAAAGGAGGGCGAGGCGGAATGAGCATTGTCAAGCACGAGCTGCGGCTGGGCCGGCTCTCGCTGGGCATCTGGGCCGGGGGAATCGGCTTTCTGCTGGCGATTTGCGTTTTAATCTTCCCGGAGATGAAGGATCAGATGCAGACGCTCACCGAGGCCATGTCCTCTATGGGCGCCCTCACCACTGCCTTTGGCATGGATCGCCTCAACTACGGAACTCTGATCGGCTACTATGCCATTGAGTGCGGCAACATTCTGGGGCTCGGCGGCGCATTGTACGCCGCCCTGTGCGCAGTCAGCATCCTGAGCCGGGAGGAACGGGAGCGCACTGCGGAATTTTTGCTGACCCATCCTATCTCCCGGCAGAAAATCGTCGGAGAAAAGCTGCTTGCCGTCTTCCTGCAGATTACCGCCCTGAACGGGCTCATCTACCTGCTCAGCCTTGCTTCCATGGCCGTCACTGGGGAAGCCATTGCCTGGAAGGAGCTGAATCTGCTGCATCTGGCCTATTATCTCTGCCAGCTCACTTTGGGCGGCATCTGCTTCGGTCTCTCCGCCTTTCTCCGCAAGGGCAGCGTCGGAGTCGGCCTTGGTCTGGCGGTACTGGCCTATGCTCTGAACCTGATTGCCAACATCACCGAATCTGCAAAGTTTCTCAAGTATTTCACCCCCTTCGGCTGGTGCGAGGGAGCGGAAATTCTGGAGCAGGGGCATTTGGACAGCGGAAAGCTGGCCGTCGGCGCAGCCATGGCCCTGCTCGGCATCGGGCTGGCCTTCTGGCATTACACAAAAAAAGACATTCACAGTTGAGTGCAAACCACCGGAACCCGGACAGTCTTGCCCTTTATGGGTAGACCCCAGGCGCCTTTGTCCCGATCCCCTGCACGCTGCCTTCCCCGTAAAAGCTGCGCAAGCAAGGCTGCTGTGGTCAGCGGCCTCTACGCAGGCAGAATGGGCAGCGACGGCTGGATCGTCCTGCGGGCGATTGTTTGCTTCGCAAACGCGGACAAGCTACTTGCCCCTACATTCCGATTGGGCAGCCTATTCCAAAGGAATCACCATATCGCAAAAAAGCGTCTCGGGGCATCCTCTGCACAGGGGCTGCCCCGGGGCGCTTGTTGTCTGTTGGCGGCCGCTCAGTAACGTCGGCTGCCGGATTGACGCTCGTCGGTTACGTCGTAGGGGTGAATGCCTAACTCCGCGGCATAGCGGCTGCGATAGTGGGCAAACAGATCCCGCTGGCGGTAGAGCTTCTCCCCCGCCGGGTCCCCATATCGCTTTGCCAGCTCATCCAGGCTCGGAAAGGCTCCGTAATACTGCTCGTCCAGCGCTTCCAGCTCCCGCAGCAGCGCAAGCGGCTCCATCCGCTCCAGGCGCTCGATATTGTCCTCCCGCAGGGACAGCAACAAAGACCGTCTGGTTTCCGGCACAAAGGCCCCCGTCGTCAACCATTCTCCCTCCGGACGGAAGATCTTTCGGTTGAGCAACACCTGCAGCGGCTGCGGCAGCTCGGACAGGGCAGAGGCAGTCACCCGAATGGGGGCAATCAGTTTCCCTCTCCCCTCTTCGTGGGGCACAAAGAGGAAGATTCGACTGGCAAGCTTCCTGCTTTGCAGCAGCGCCACTAACTCCGGAATCTGGGGCAGGCTCTCCAAGGTCAGGGGAATGCCGCAGCTCACGCTGAGCCCCTGTTCCCCGGCTGCCGCCATCATGCGAAGAATTGCAGCGAAGTCCCCCGCTCTTGCCGCGAAGCGGTCGTGGTAGTCTTCCAGCCCGTAGAGGGTGAAGTTCAGCTTTTTGACTCCCTCCCGGGACAGGAGCGCCGCCAGTCCCCGGCATTCTTCCGGGTTTCGGAGCCGCATCCCGTCGCACTGAAAGAACTCCGTATGCGGACTGCCAAGTTCCCGGAGCTGCGTCAACGCAGTGGGCAGATCGGGATGCTCCATGGCATAGCCAAAGGCAAACTCCACCGGAAGCTCCAGCCGGGCGGCGCGAATCCCCGCCCGAAAGCGGCGGAAAAAGGCAAGGCTCCGCTCCCAGCCGACGCCCACCGGCGTTCCGTCCCATGAAAGCAGGCAGTAGCGGCAACGACAGCCGCAGGGCACGCAGAGATTCTGTACCAGAACCGACTCTGTTTTCACGTCCATATTCGATCAACCCTCCTCGGACTTTATTTCAAATTATTTCAACTCCCGTTGTGCCAGCACCACCGTATAGCCGTCGGTTTCATAGCGCACACCGGTTTCCCGGAAGCCATTCTTCTTCCAGAAGTGCTCCGCCTGGGGATTTCCCAGAACCCAACCAAGGCGAACCGCCTGAAAGCCCCGGGCGGACAGGCCAGCGCAAAGCTCCGACACCAACGCGCTGGCAGCACCTCGGCCCTGCCGCTGCGCACGCAGCATAAAGAAGCCCCAGAAGGCGATTTCCGGCGTGGGAAAGCCCACAATCAAATCCAGAACCGCCACCAGCTCCGCTCCGTCAAAAAAGCCGAGGTAATACTTGTCCGCAAGGGTTTTGCGGGGCGGCAGAGCCGCCATAGCTTCCCGGATTGTCTCGACGCTGGGAGGCGGCGGACAGTGCCTGTAATAGAGGGGGTTGCTCTGACACAGCTCTAAAATGGCGGAAATGTCCCCGTCCGCCAGAGGACGTACCGTATAAGTCTGGGAGAAGCTGCAAAAATTCATCCTCCTTGTTCCTCCTTTCAAGGCATCTTTTGGGAGCTTTCCTGAAAGATACAGCAGTGCCAGGCTGATCCGTCCGCACCCACTTCCTGCTCAAAGTTGAACGCGCCTTTCGCCGCTTCGTTGAGTTCCTCCAGCGTGT
>JAGAEW010000043.1 GCA_017612935.1 Oscillospiraceae bacterium | reverse complement strand
TACCGGTGATGGAGATATCCGCGCCCTCATGCCACAGGATGGCCACGCCCTCGCGTACGTCGTCCGCGCCGTAGCAGTGAACCTTGGCACGTTCTCCTTCGGAGTAGGCAGTCTTGCCCACCACAGTCAGCGCATGGTCTTCCTTCACATCGGCAGCCAGATAATTGTACTTGGTCTGCACATAGGTGAAGCCGTTGATACGGCTGATAATCATGGCGGCATCCTTGCCCAGACCGTTCAGAATCACTCGAAGGGGCCGGGTGCGGACCTGATTCGCATTGAGGGCAATCTTGATGGCGCCCTCCGCAGCGGCAAAGGATTCGTGTCCCGCCAAAAACGCGAAGCACTCGGTTCCTTCATCGAGCAGCATCGCGCCGAGATTGCCGTGACCAATACCTACCTGGCGCTGATCCGCCACAGAGCCGGGAATGCAGAAGGCCTGCAGGCCGACACCGATCCAGCGAGCTGCCTCTGCAGCACTCTTTGCATGCTCCTTCATAGCAATGGCCGCGCCCAGCTCATAGGCCCAGCGAACATTCTCGAAGCAAATCGGTTGGGTGTCCGCCACAATGGAATAGGCGTCAACCCCCTTGGAATGGGTGAAGGCCTTCACGTCCTCGAAGGAAGAGAAGCCGTATTTTTCCAGAACGGGCCGAAGCTGCGGCATCCGCCCTTCGTAATTCTCAAACAAAGCCATATGCTGCACCTCCTTTTATTCCTGACGGGGGTCAATCCACTTGACCGCACCGTCTTCCGCCCGGAAGCGTCCATAGCTTCCCAGATTCTTCTCATAGGCCTCATTGGGGCTCATACCTTTTTTAATGCAGTCCATCATCTTGCCCAGGCTCAGGAACTGATACCCACAGATCTGATCGTCCTTGTCCAGAGCCAGCTTGACGATGTAGCCCTCTGTGAGGTCCAAATAGCGGGCGCCTTTGGCGACCGTACCGTAGGTAGTCCCCACCATGGAGCGCAGGCCCTTGCCCAGATCCTCCAGACCGGCGCCAATCTGCAGTCCGCCCTCGGAGAAAGCGGACTGGGTGCGGCCATAGGCAATTTGTAGGAAGAGTTCCCGCATGGCAGTGTTGATGGCGTCGCAGACCAGGTCGGTGTTCAAAGCCTCCAGCAGGGTCTTGCCGGGCAAAATCTCGCTGGCCATAGCAGCGGAATGGGTCATTCCGGAGCAGCCGATGGTTTCCACCAGCGCCTCCTGAATAATCCCGTCCTTGACGTTCAGGCTCAGCTTGCAGGCGCCCTGCTGCGGGGCGCACCAGCCGATGCCGTGGGTATAACCGGAAATGTCCCGAATCTCCCTGGCCTGAATCCATTTTCCCTCTTCGGGGATCGGGGCGGGGCCGTGATTTGGGCCCTTCGCAACACAGACCATTTCTTCGACTTCCTTTGTGTATTGCATACGACTTCAATCCTCTCTGTTAGATTTAATGGTGAAAACGGTGCGGATCATAAAGCGCCGTCTGATACAGGATTCCCGTCTGAAGGCGGTTTGATTCTCCGACAAAGGCCGGAAAACAAACCGCCTGCTGCAGATTTCGGCAACCCTCCGGGCGGACACAGGTTTGTGTCCCCATGGCCCGTTCGCCTGTGCGTGTATCCCACCGGAATTCTATCTATATTTATATCATAATTTCGGCTCGCTTTCAAGTATTTTCCGTTCTTTTTGAAAAAACTTTCCGTTGAATTGAATGTATATACATAATATCGACTTTTTTATTCAGCATTTTTCCACCGCCGGTTCGGGACACCACGCTGCACCGGGCCGGCCTCGCAGGGCTTCGGGCAGCCGGTAGCGTCCGGCGCTGCAGGGAAGGACTTTGGGCGTAGATTGTCCCGCAGCTAAAAAGAAATGGATTGTAATTTTCGCTGCTTTGTGATAGGATAATGACAGCACAAGGCGTTCTCTGTAATCTGATTTTGAGGGCCGTCCTCTACCGTTTGCAGCCCGCATGCTGCCCCTGCACCGGGCTTGCCCGGCTTGACTGTTTTGGAAGCCCCGGAGGAGTTCTGCGAACAAGCGGTCCGGCGCTGGGATAAGCTGACGCAGCAAGCCGCGTACCCGAGGACAGCGGGGACCTGCCCGAGCTTCTATGTCTTGAAAAAACTGCAGAAGGAGTGACTGCCATGAGCACCTTTTCAAAACATCATCGTTTTCGGGAAGCGGGCCAGCCCGCCAACATCAACAATGTGGAGCGCTTCGGTCAACCTTCCCGCTCTCTGTTTACTTCTACAAAGGTTTTTTCCCTGTACCACCACATCGACATAAGCGATGAGCGGGGAACCCTTGTCTATTCGGCAACTACGAAGCCCCTCTCCCTCTACGACAAGACCACCGTGGAGGACGCAGCCGGAAACCCGATTGCTTTTATCAGCCGAAAGCTCTTTAGCTTTCATGCGCGCCATTTGGTCACAATGGCAGACGGGCCTCAGTTTGAACTCTCCAGGGAGCTGTTTCACCTGTTCCGGGATGTCACCAACGTCGAGGGCCTCGGCTGGCAGCTTCGCGGCAACATTGCGGGCTTGAATTTTGAGCTCTACGATCAGGCGGGAGGCATCATTGCCGTCATCGGGCAGAAAGCCTTTTCGATCCATGATAAATACTGCATTGACATCTATCGGCCTGAATTTGAACGCACGGTGGTGGCGATTTTGATTACTCTGCAGCACATGATGTGGGATCGCTCGGCCGGTTCCTCATCCTCCGGCGGATCCTCCGGCGACTGACAGCGGCACAACAGCAGAGGAGGATCGACATGGAACAGCACATCAAACAGCAAATCATCTCGGCGCGGCAGGATCTTTTCGCCCTGGCGGAGCGCTCCGGTCAGGAGCGGCAGACCCAAGCCTATCTGAAGCGTTTTCTGACGGAGCGCACAGAGCTCTCCGTCATAGACCGGGGAAGCTGGCTCTATGCCAGGCATGACGAGGGCGCAATGCAGACCCTTGTGGTCCGCGCCGACCACGATGCTGTGCCCACCGCCTGCGGAGCAGGGCATCTGTGCGGGCATGACGGCCACACCGCTGCCCTACTGGGCCTTGCCCTGCTGCTGGAGGGGCAGCGGCTCGGCTGTAATGTGATTTTGCTCTTTCAGCACGCGGAAGAAACCGGTTACGGCGGCGCAGCGTGCTGTGAGCTCTTCGGGTTGGAGCGGCTGAACCGGGAAAACACCCGGATAATCGGCTGCCACAATATTCCCGGTCAGGCATTGGGGCAGCTTTTATTCCGACAAGGAACCTTTGCCTGTGCTTCCTGCGGCGTGGAAATACGTCTGACCGGCAGCCCCACCCACGCGGCCTATCCGGAAAACGGCGTCAATCCCAGCGGAGCGGTGGCGGAGCTGGCTCTCAAGCTTCCAAAACTTGCAGCACAGACGGCGGAGGGTCACGCCTGCATGGCCCTTGCCACCATCGTTGGAATGCGAAGCGGAGAGGAGGCCTTCGGCGTCGCCGCCTCGGACGGCGTACTCTGGGCCACGCTCCGCGCCGAAAAGCAGGAGGCCTTCCGGGCCTTAAACGAGCAGGTGGATCTTGCGGCTCAGCTTGCAGCCGAGGCAGCAGCGCTGCGTCTTTCCATACGGCGGCGGGACATCTTTCCTGCCACTGTTAACGATGCCGGGCTACAGGACAGTCTGGAACGTGCCTGCATCCAGACGGGGATTTCTTACCGCTATCTGGACGTGCCCTTCCGCTGGTCTGAGGACTTCGGGCACTACGGCAGCCACGTTCCCGCCTGCTTCTTCGGAATCGGCGCCGGAGCGGCCACGCCGCCGCTGCACACGGAATCCTATCAATACCCGGACGCCCTGGCGCCCATCACCGCGGAGACATTTTACAAGCTTTTGACAATTCTGGCGAATCGTCAGTTCTGATTTGGGAGGTCGCATGAAAAAATGGATTAATCGGGAGACAATCCTGTATCTGGTCTTCGGAGTTTTGTCAACTCTGGTCAATTTCGGAGTATTTGAGCTGGGCCGCCGAAAATTCGGAGACGACGCGGCCCTGCTGGTAAATGTGGGCGCTTTTATTGCCGCCGCATCTTTTGCCTACATTACCAACAAGCTATTCGTCTTTGAGAGTAAAAGCTGGAGCCCGAAGCTGCTTCGCAGGGAGATTGTCTCCTTCTTCGGCGCCCGCATTACTTCCTTTGCCATTGAGGAGGCCGGGCTCTGGGTCAGCACTGAGTGGATCCGGGCCGGTCAATACAACGTCTTCGGCTTCAATGGGATTACCATCGCAAAGGTTCTTTTGAGCGTCATTGTGGTAGTCCTGAACTATATTTTCAGCAAGCTCTTTATTTTCAAAAAGACAAACCCCTGAAGTCCTCGTCCGCGGCCTGCGCAGAGGCCTTCGGCGGCGTTTTCTATTGCAAACGTGCGTTCTGCGGGAAGCCTTCCCGCAGAACGCTTTTGAACTACACCGAGGAGGTGCACAGGCAAGTATGAACTACACGCAGCAGACAATTCACGGCATTGTGGAGCAGCAGCGAGGCTTTTTTCGCACCGGGCAGACCCTCGGTGTTTCGTGGCGGATTGCCCAACTCAAGAAGCTCAAGCAGGCGGTGCTGGACCGGCAGGAGCTGCTTCAGCAGGCGCTCTATGCGGATCTGGGGAAGAGCCCAACAGAGGCACATCTGTGCGACATCGGGCCGGCAATCGCAGAAATCAATGAAATTCTGCGGGGGCTAAAGAAATGGGCAAAGCCGGAGCGTCATTTCAGCGGGCTTATGTGTTTTCCCAGCACCCGCACCACCGTCTATCCCATGCCCTACGGGGTATCCCTGATTGTCAGTCCTTTTAACTTCCCGGTTTTGCTGACCCTTGGCGTTCTGGCCGCCGCGCTGTGCGGCGGCAACACCGCCGTGATCAAGGCCAGCTCCAAATCTGCCGCCAGCACCCGTGTGCTTCAGAGCCTGATTGCCGAGACGTTTTCGCCGGACTATGTAACGCTGATCGACGGCGGCCACGAGATTGCGGATTTGTGCCTTGCCGAGCGCTTCGATAAAATCTTCTACACCGGCTCCCCGGCCGTGGCGAGACACATTTTAGAAGCTGCAGCTCGCAATTTGACCCCTGTTGCCCTGGAACTCGGCGGCGAGACAGGTAATTGGTGTGTGATTCGAAAGGATGCCGATCTTCGGGACGCCGCCCGAAAGATTGCCTTCTTCAAGCTCTGCAACGCAGGGCAGATCTGTATCAATATTAATCAGATTGCGGTGGCCGAGGAGGTGGCGGAGCCCTTTTTGTCGGAGC
>JAGAEW010000042.1 GCA_017612935.1 Oscillospiraceae bacterium | reverse complement strand
GCTTTGACGTCGTAGCCTTTATCCGCAAGGAAGGTACATTCCTCTGCGTCCTGTATCGGCGCGGGGAAGCTCAAAGTCCAATACGCTGAACAGCTTGTCATAGAACTTGACAACGCTCTGGGATGTGAAAAGGCTCACATCCTGAATCAATTCCTGTCGATAGATCGCGGCCAGCCCCTTTCCGCTTAGCTTTTGTTGGCAGCGTAATTATACCAGATTGGGGCCCTGCTTTCTATATCTTTAGAGTGATTTTCGGTTTCTGCCATGGCCGGAATCCCTTGTATTTCCTTGTGTTTTCGTGTTTTGCTCATGGCTGAACTATTAACGTTTTGGAGGTGCTTATGCAGCAGGCAATTCACCATTTTCAAATTCAGAGCCAACCGGTCTTCTGCAAGACCTTCGGCCACGGCAATATCAACTATACCTTCCAGATTTCGACGGATTCCGGCAAACAATATATTCTTCAGCGCATCAACACCCATGTGTTCAAGCGCCCGATTGAGCTGATGGAGAACGTGATTGCCGTCACCCAGCACATCCGTTCCAAGGTTTCAGACCCCAATCACGCCTTGAACTTTGTTCCTGCGTTGGATGGCAACTACTATTACTGCGATGAGCACCGCCGCTACTGGCGCTGCTATGAATTTGTCGGCGGCTTCTGTCTGGAAGCGCCGGAAACGGATGCCGACTTCTACGAAAGCGCTGTGGCCTTCGGTCGCTTTCAGGAGCAGCTTTCGGATTTTCCCGCAAAGTCCCTGCATGAAACCATTCCCAATTTCCACAATACGCCGGACCGCTATCGCCTGCTTCATATTGCCATGGATGAGGATGCCTGCGACCGTCTGCAGTTTGTGCAGAGAGAGGTCGATTTCATCATGGAGCGGGAGCAGGAGGCCGGAACAATTCAGCGACTGCTGGAGTCGGAGAAGCTGCCTCTGCGGGTGACACACAATGACACGAAGCTGAACAATGTTCTGCTGGACTACAAGACTCGCAAGGCCCTTTGTGTGCTGGATTTGGATACGGTCATGCCCGGCTCCAGCCTCTTTGATTTCGGTGATTCCATCCGATTCGGTGCGGCTACGGCCCCCGAGGACGTTCAGGAGCTCAGCCGCATGAGTCTGGATCTCAATCGTTTTGAGGTTTATACCAGAGGGTATCTCGACGGCTGTCACGCGCTGACCAGGCGGGAGATTGAACTGCTGCCTCTGGGCGCAAAAATTATAACGCTGGAGCTTGCGGTGCGTTTTCTCACGGATTATCTGGAATCCGACCACTATTTTAAGACCCAGTATCCGGACCATAACCTCGTGCGGACCCGGGCCCAGTTGAAACTGGTGCGGGACATGGAGGCGAAGTGGTATCAGATGCAAAAGATTATTGAGAAATACAAGGAGAACTAAGGAATGCAGTATCTCGGTATCGACTTTCAGGTAAAAAATATGCCCGAGCTGGATCCCGGCTTTATTCCGATGGGGCCTTGGATGAAGGCCTATCTTGCACACGCAAGCAAACCCATTTCCATTGCCGTAGAACGGGACAACGGAAAGATTACGGTACGCCACGGGAAAATTTACGGTACGCCGGAGATGGCCCAAGCGGACTACCGCTTTGTGGAGCGCTATGTCAAATTCCTGCTGTGGTCGATCGGCGGCTTCCGCGTCTATATCCTCGGGGCCGGCGAAATTGCCCGTCGCCTGGCGAAGGAGTTTGTCTACTTTGAAAACGGAGAGGGGCAGAACGGCAAGCGCTGGTTTGACGTGCAGTTCATGTCCGATGTCTTTGAAAAGGGATTTGAAATTATAGACTGTGAGGAAGCCTCCGACTTTCCCGCGGAGAATGATGCTTCGGTTTCCGTCGGCGGCCATATGGAAGGCTGCCGAATCGGCTTTGACGCCGGCGGCTCCGACCGAAAGGTTTCCGCCGTCATTGACGGCAAGACGGTCTACTCCGAGGAGGTCGTCTGGCATCCAAAGACCCAGACGACCCCCCAGTACCACTACGAGGAGATCGTGAAAGCCTTCCAGACGGCTGCCTCCAAAATGCCGAGGGTGGACGGCATCGGCGTATCTTCCGCCGGTGTGTTCATCGGCAATGCGCCGATGGTAAGTTCCCTCTTTATTAAGGTTCCCCGGGAGAAGGAAGTCCGAAAGCTGGTGCACACGGTGTTTGACCGCGCTGCCGCCGCCATCGGTGATGGCACCGTGCCCATTGTTGTTGCCAACGACGGTGATGTGACGGCTTTGGCAGGTGCTATGGGCCTCGGAGCTACGGCCGTCATGGGCATAGCGATGGGAACCTCCGAGGCTGTCGGCTATGTGGACCGTAAGGGCAATGTGCTGGGCTGGTTCAACGAGCTGGCCTTTGCCCCTGTAGATCTCTCTGAGCAGGCGATGATGGATGAGTGGTCCTACGACATTGGTGTAGGATGCAAATATTTCTCGCAGGATGCTGTTATCAAGTTGGCCCCTGCCGCCGGGATTGAGCTGGAGGAAGCGCTGACCCCCGCTGAGAAGCTGAAGGTTGTGCAGGAACTGATGGAGGCCGACGACCCCCGGGCGATTAAAATCTATGAATCCATTGGCTGCTATCTGGCCCATACGATGGAGCTTTACTCCATGTTCTACGATGTAGAGCATATGATTGTGCTTGGCCGTGTGATGTCCGGGAAAGGCGGCGATACGATTTTGGCTGTTTGCAAGCGCATCATGGCGGAGGAATATCCTGATCTGGCAGTGAAGATGAAGGTTATGCTGCCGGATGAAAAGACTCGCAGAGTGGGTCAGGCCGTGGCTGCTGCCAGCCTGCCCTGACTTGGGCGACGTACCGTGGAGGATACTATGAACTTCAAAAATGCGATGCTCTATACAGAGGACTTCAAATTTGTCCCCGGCGGATTTTCTGTCGAGAACGGCAAATTCTGTGATGTTCTGATTGAGAAAGAGGACGCCGTGGACCTCAAAGGTGCCTATGTTATTCCCGGCCTGATTGACGTCCACAATCACGGCAATTCCAATGCGGATTTTTCCGACGGCTCCTATGAGGGCGATGTAAAAATGGCCCGCTACCTTGCAAGCGTCGGTGTGACAAGCTTTGCTCCCGCCACCATGACGCTGCCCTATGACGTCATTGCCGGAGCACTGGCTGCCGGGTTGCGGCTGAAAAAGAACCCAGAGCCCGGCTGCGCCAGACTGCTGGGGGTGCAGATGGAAGGCCCCTTCTTTTCGGAAAAGAAGAAGGGGGCCCAGAACGGGGAATATTTGCGTCTGCCGGACTTTGCCGCCTTTGAAGCCCTGTATCGCAACAGCGAGGGCCTGATCTCCATTGTGGATCTTGCGCCTGAACTCGAGGGCTCTGAGAAATTTGTCGAGCAGGCCAAAAAACTCTGCACAGTCTCCATTGCCCATACAGATGCCGACTACGAAGCGGCAAAGGCGGCGATTGATGCCGGCGTGACCCATTTGACCCACCTGTACAACGCCATGCCTCCGATCCATCACCGCAAGCCGGGTGTGATCGGGGCGGCCAGCGAAGCGCCTGCCGTTTCTGCTGAGATCATCTGTGATGGCATTCATGTCCATCCTTCCGCTGTCCGCATGGCCTTCAAGCTCTTTGGGGCGGAGCGCATGGTTCTGATCTCCGACGCCCTGCGTTGCTGTGGCATGCCCGACGGCGAATATGAGCTGGGCGGTCAGCAGGTGTTCCTGGCGGAAAATGTGGCCCGCCTTGCAGATGGAACCATAGCAGGCTCTGCAACCAATCTCTTTGACTGTTTACGAAATGCCGTTCGCTTTGGAATCCCGAAGGAGGATGCCCTGCGGGCTGCCACCTGGAATCCGGCCAGACAGATCCATGCGCTGGATCGGGTCGGCTCCATTGCCAACGGCAAGCTGGCGGATTTCGTGGTTTGTGACGAGGCACTGAATCGGCGGGCCGTCTACTTGGGCGGCGAAAAACTCTAAGGAGGCTCTCAAAATGAAAAAGGCTTTGATTTTTGACCTGATTGCAGTTCTGATTCTGAGCTTTTGTGCCTGTTCAGGCGGGGAAACGAAGCCAGCTGCTTCCAACGGTTCCGCTGCCAGTACTCCGGGGACAGAAGGAATATCTCTGAATGTGTTTTCCCTTAAGGGCCCCACCTCTATGGGACTGGTCATGCTTTTAGAGGACAGTCAAAACGGGAAAACCGTCAACAGCTACCAGTCCACCCTGTGTACCGCCGCCGACGAAGTAAGTGCCGCGCTGGTGAATGGGGATGCGGATATTGCGCTGCTGCCGGCCAATGTCGCAGCGAGCCTTTATGATAAAGCCGGAGGCTTTTCCGTCGTTGGGATCAATACCCTCGGCGTGCTCTATGTGGTGGAAAACGGACAAACTGTGCAGTCCATTGACGATCTGGCAGGGAAGACTGTTGTCCTGACCGGAAAGGGAACGACCCCCGAATATGCGCTGCGCTATGTACTGGCCGCAAACGGGATTGAGAATCAGGTGACGCTGGAATTCAAGTCCGAAGCGCAGGAGGTTGTCTCCGCCATGGGCGAGAATGTTGCCAACATCGGCCTGCTGCCCCAGCCTTTTGTGACTGCTGCCTTGTCCCAGAACGAGAATCTGCGGATTGCACTGAGCCTGCAAGACGAGTGGAGAATGACTGACACGGACAGCAGCCTTGTCACCGGTGTTACCGTTGTACGCAATGAAGTGCTTCAGCAGCATCCGGCCCAGATTGCAGCCTTTCTGAAGGAAGCTGCTGCGAGCGTCAAGCAGGTCAATGAGCATCCCGAAGCGGCTGCATCACTGATTGAGAGCCTCGGCATTGTTGCCAAGGCTCCGCTGGCGGAGAAAGCCATTCCATTCTGCAATTTGGTCTGTATCACCGGACCGGAGATGAAAACCCAGCTTTCCGGCTATTTGAAGACCCTCTTTGAGCAAAATCCGAAGGCCGTGGGCGAACGTATGCCCGACGATGCCTTCTACTACACGGGAGAATAAGCTATGAAGTCTGTCAGCCCAATTCGCTGCTTTTCTCAGGGACTGTTTGTTGCCCTGTTTTGGCTTGGGGTTTGGCAGGCTTCCTCTATGCTGGTAGACAAGCCGGTGCTCTTTGCCTCGCCCTTCGACACGCTGAGGGCCCTGGGAGCGCTGCTGCCTACCGAGGAATACTGGCTGTCGATTCTCGGATCCCTCTGGCGTGTGGCCCTGGGTTTTTTCCTGGCGCTGGCTATGGGTCTGCTGCTGGGAAGCCTTTCATTTCGTTTTTCTGGCGTGCAAGTATTGATTTCACCGTTGCTCACCATGATAAAGACCGTTCCTGTGGCTTCCTTTATCATTCTGATTTTGGTCTGGTGTGGCTCCGATGCGTTGACGGTGATTGTCTGCCTGCTGATTGTGTTACCTCAGATTTACTTTGCCACGCTCAACGGGCTGCAAAGTAGCGACCGGGAGCTGCTGGAGATGGCCCGGGTGTTTCGGGTTCCCGGCGGACGGGTGGTGTGGCTGATCTACCGACCTGCCCTCATGCCCTATCTGCTTGTCGCCTGTGCCTCCGGCCTCGGAATGGCTTGGAAGGCGGGAATTGCTGCCGAGGTGATCGGGAACCCTGCCAACTCCATCGGAGAGCAGCTCTATCTGGCAAAGATTTATATGGCCACTGCGGAGCTCTTTGCCTGGACCCTGACGGTCGTTCTGCTCAGTACTTTGTTTGAAAAGCTTGTGATGAATTTACTCAGAAGGGTAGGGGGCTGAGATGGATATTCAAATACAGGGCCTGTATCACAGCTTTGGGGAAAAGCAGCTTTTTCAGAATTATAAGCTATGTCTACGGGAGGGCGGCGTCTACGGCCTGACTGCACCCTCCGGCCGAGGGAAGACGACTCTGCTGCGGATTCTTCTGGGCCTGCTGTCACCGGATCGCGGGAGTGTCACACCAAAGGTTCATTATTCTGCCGTGTTTCAGACAGATCGGCTTCTGCCGGGACAGAATGCCCTGGAGCAGTTGCTGTTTGTCCGGGGCGGCGGACGGGGAGAGCGCGAGGAATGCCGCCGCTTTCTGCGTGAACTTCTGCCGGAGGATAGTCTTTTGCAGCCGGTGGAGGAGCTATCCGGTGGAATGCAGCGCCGGGTGGCAATCGCCAGAGCCCTCTGGGCCGAGAGTGACTGTGTCCTCATGGACGAGCCCTTTACCGGTCTGGACGAGGAAAGCCTGCACCGAAGCGCAGACTTTATCCTGGAGCATCTGCAGGGCAGAACGCTTCTGCTCTCCACCCATCAAAAAGAACTGCTCCAGGCTTATCCGATTACCTGGGTGCGCTTACCGGAACAAGGTTTTATTGATTCCGTTTTACCCTGAGCCGGACGGAACGATTTACTTTCAAAGCCCTTGAAGCGCGTGGGAGCTCCGCGCTGTTGACTTTGCGGAAATGAACGGAAGCTTTCTCAAAAATATTCTTGATTTTCCCGGAGTGAACTGTTATAATATCGCTGTTAAATTGAATCCGGAGCGGTATCGAAGCGGTCATAACGAGAACGACTCGAAATCGTTTGACGGCCAAAAACCGTCCGTGGGTTCGAATCCCACCCGCTCCGCCAACGCGGTATCATCCGCGCAAGCCGCAAAGCAGAGATGTTTTGCGGCTTTTTGTAATTAGTATGGAGGTAACTGTATGATATATGGAGCAATTGATAAAGGGAGTGCCTCTTGGTATACTGATTTGAATACGGTATTTCTCGGTATTGGAGATGTGCTGAGCAAATACAACTGGTTGATTACGGACAGTGAGGTAAATTCGAATAATGCTATCTACGAACAGTTTAACACGAAGCCGTATTACATCAAAAAGAATGGCGAATGGGTCAAGATCCCCTGCCCTGAGTATGCATTTCTGACAGGAGAGGAATTGATGAATCTTTTGGGCAATGGCTTTTGTCAGTGGATTTGGGGAGTTCTGTCAGGATTTGAAAAGACAATCCAATTGGATCAGATTCTATCACACCCACTTCCGTATGCAGATGGCTATTGCGGTTTCTGGCAAAACCCGATCACAATCCAACACCCTCTGGCGGAGGTCGAAATTGTTCCTTGGGACAGTACATTGGTATTGGTGATAAGCAAAAACAAAGGCATTGTTGACCAATTCAGAGCAGCTTTTCCACATAGTGATGATCTGACAGACTATAACAGATAAAAGCTCAATTCCGTGTTTTCATGGCGTTGTCTCAAAACAGCGAAAACCGCTGAATTGAGGCAACGCCTCTTTATACATGGGACGCGGAATGCAGACAATTTCACGAAAGGACAAAAAAGAGCGCCTGAAGCGGAGGACGTGAAAATCGTCCTCTGGCTTGGCGCTTTTTTCGTTTTCAATCTACGTATTTCTGGTGTGGAGTCCTCCTGTGGATATCTTTTTCGCTACAGGCCGGCTGGAAATTGCTTTGGTTTTATCAACCCTGTTCCCAACCGGCCGGTTCT
>JAGAEW010000041.1 GCA_017612935.1 Oscillospiraceae bacterium | reverse complement strand
GCGGACGGACGCTATGCAGGTCTACCTGCTGCAATTAGCGGTTAACTTTGTCTGGAGCATATTCTTTTTCAATCTGCAGAGCTACGGCGGTGCGCTGATTGTCCTGCTGATTCTCCTGGCGCTGATTATCTGGATGATTTCACGGTTCCACCGTGTGGACAGTCCTGCCGCACTGTTGCAGATTCCCTATGTACTTTGGGTGAGCTTTGCTGCCTATTTGAACGCGGGGGTCTGGGTGTTGAATCGCTGATTCCGATTGTGTGCACCGGCACTTTGCAAGCCTGAGCTCTTCGTCTGATCCATGTCTCCCATAAAAGCTTAGGAAGCGTTTTAGGCTTGTTCCGCGCTCATCAGGCCTGTATGCGACAAAGCTTGCGCCAAAAGGGCGCAAAATGGACACAGGGCGCTTTCCGTGATGTTGCTCCGGAATAATGAGGCATATTTTGGGAGAACTGCATTACAAATCGACGGCAACAAGGACAGCGACCTGCCCCTTCCGGGCAGGTCGCTGTCCTGACAATTTCCAGTCTGAAATTTGTCTCAATTAAGCTTAGAGAATATCAATATATTCTCCGTTGAGGGCCTTGTTCATGCTGCGAACGGCACAGAATTTGCCACACATGGAGCAGGAATCATCATGCTCGGGGGCGCGGCTGTCTCGGATGGAACGAGCAGTTTCCGGATCAATGGAGCACTCCCACTGCTTCTCCCAGTCGAAGGCCTTTCTCGCGTCCGCCATTTGATCGTCGATGTCTCTGGCATGGGGAACCTTCTTGGCAATATCTGCAGCGTGGGCGGCGATGCGGGAGGCAATGATGCCCTGCTTGACATCCTCTACATTTGGCAGCGCCAGATGCTCGGCGGGAGTTACATAGCAGAGGAAGGCTGCCCCACTGGCTGCGGCAATCGCACCACCGATGGCGGAGGTGATGTGATCGTAGCCGGGGGCAATATCCGTCACCAGCGGCCCCAGTACATAAAAGGGGGCACCCATACAGATGGTCTGCTGAAGCTTCATGTTTGCTTCGATCTGGTCCATGGGCATATGGCCGGGACCCTCCACCATGACCTGCACATCCTTTGCCCAGGCCCGCTTTGTCAGTTCTCCCAGACGCACCAATTCTTCGATCTGGCAGACGTCGCTGGCGTCCGCCAGACAGCCGGGACGGCAGGCGTCCCCCAGTGAGACAGTCACATCGTACTCCCGGCAAATATCGAGGATCTCATCGAAGTGTTCATAGAAGGGGTTTTCGTTTCCGGTCATGCACATCCAGGCAAAAACCAGAGAGCCGCCTCGGGAGACAATGTTCATCTTCCGCTTGTGGGTTCGGATCTGCTCAATGGTTTTCCGGGTAATGCCGCAATGCAGGGTCACAAAGTCTACACCATCTTCAGCATGGAGGCGAACGACGTCGATAAAGTCCTTTGCAGTCAGCTCGGCCAGATCCCGCTGATAATGAATGACACTGTCATATACGGGAACCGTGCCGATCATGGCGGGACACTCAGCGGTGAGCTTTCTGCGGAAGGGTTGGGTATTGCCGTGGGAGGAAAGATCCATAATCGCCTCTGCGCCCATGCTGACGGCAGTCATAACCTTCTGCATCTCAATATCATAGTCTTTGCAGTCCCGGGAAACGCCCAGGTTGACGTTAATTTTGGTGCGCAGCATGGAGCCAACGCCGTTGGGGTCAATGCAGGTATGGAGCCTGTTGGCGCAGATGGCCACACGACCCTCTGCAACAAGAGCCCGTATTTCTTCTTCACTTCTGAATTCCTTGGCGGCAACTGCCTTCATTTCCGGTGTAACAATGCTTCTCTTGGCGGCGTCCATCTGGGTGGTGTAGTTTCTCATGGCGGTTTTTCCTTTCAAACTTGAAGATTATTTTCCTTCGGTGTTAAATGGGTCAGGTCACTTTGAAACGATACCCTTTCCTTCGGCATACACCGAGTTCAGGTCAAAGTTATGCTGCATGGGACCGGAGCCATGGCCCAGATCCAGCATTGCGGCCAGGGCCCCGGAGATATAGGCCTTGGCCCGGCGAATGGCTTCGGCAAGGTCGAAGCCCTTAGCAAGGTTGGCTGCAATCGCGCTGGAAAGGGTGCAGCCGGTGCCGTGGGTGTTGGGATTTGAAATACGCCTGCCCTCAAACCAGGTCAAGCTTCCGTCTTCATAGAGCAGATCATTGGCATCGTTGACGCTGTGCCCGCCCTTCACCAAAACGGCGCAGTGGCAGCGTGTACCGATCCGCTGTGCCGCGGCAATCATATCCTCTGCGCATCCAATGGTGGAATCCGACAAGAGCTCCGCCTCCGGGATATTCGGAGTTACAAGTCTGGCGAGCGGTATCAGCTCTGTAATCAAGGTCTGCACCGCATCGTTTTTCATCAGGGCGGAGCCGGAGGTGGCAGTCATCACCGGGTCCAGCACAATATTTCTTGCGCCGTAATGGCGCAAACGCTCTGCAATTGTTCGAATCAGCTCGCAGGAAGAAACCATTCCGATTTTGACGGCATCGGGCACAATGTCCTCAAATACCGCGTCCAACTGCTGCTTCAGAAACTCCGGTGTAGATTCTTGAACAGCTCGGACGCCGGTGGTATTCTGGGCCGTGAGGGCAGTAATGACACTCATGGCATAAACACCGTTCATGGTCATCGTTTTCAGATCGGCCTGAATTCCGGCGCCTCCGCTGCAGTCGCTCCCTGCAATGGTTAACGCTGTTTTGATGTGCATAGATTCTCCTTTCAGGGGGAAGCATTGTGATTTTTGCGGCGCAAACTGTGCCCCCGCGGTGCCGCATGAAGACTGGATCAAGTAAAAAAATGGGATACTTCAAATTGACTCAAATCGGAGAGATAGAAATCGGAGCTGCTTTGCAGTGCCTCCTGCTGCAGCTCGTGACGGTCAAACACCGCCGCAACCGTGAATCCATCTGCCTTTGCCGTTATAAGGGCGTGCAGTGCGTCCTCGAATACCAGCGTGCTGCTGCGATCCGCAGCGAAGTACTCCATGGCCCGCCGGAAAATGTCCGGTCTGTCCTTTCCGCAGCCCAGCTCGCTGCAGGTGAAGATTGCGTCAATTAAGTTTATCATGCCGCAGCGCTGCAGAGCAGCTTCCACAAGGGATCGCTCTGAGGCTGTGACGATGCCGATGCCGATTCCCCTTTGGCGCAACATTTCCAACAGTGTAACGGCTCCGGGCTTTGGCTGAATCTCCTCCGCGTAGCGGCGGGCAACGATTTCCGTAAAGGACGCCATGATTGCCTCCGGGGACATGGAAAGACTGTACTCCTTTTGAAAAAAGCACGCGCACTGGTGCAGGCTCATGGTGCTAACGTTCTCCCGCATCGAGGGCTTTGGCTCCTTGCCCTGCCACCGCAGAAACAGCTCGCCCACGTCGTCCCAGACGTACATGGAATCGAACAGAGTTCCGTCAAAATCAAAGAGGGCACAGCGCTGCGTCATAAACGGCAAATCTCCTCCGACATGGCCCGAAGCAGGCGACATTCACGCTCAATGTCCTCGGCAGCAAAAATCCCGCTCACGATGGCAACACCGGAAATTCCGGTTCCGGCCAGGCGGGGGAGATTGCTTCGATTGATGCCGCCAATGGCGACCACAGGAATCTCCACAGCTCGACAGATGTCCCGCAGCGTTTCAGGCGGAAGCAGTCCGGCGTCTGTCTTCGTAGAGGTGGAAAACACAGCCCCGGCGCCGAGACAGTCTGCGCCGTTTTTGACGGCCTCAAGGGCTTCTTCCACGGAATGTACGGAAACCCCAATCAGCATATCCTCTCCAACCAGGCGGCGAAGTTGCGCCGCAGGCATATCGGACTGGCCGACGTGAACGCCGTCAGCATGGCATTGGATTGCAATCTTGACGTTGTCATTGATAAACAGGGGAGTGCGGTAGCGTTTGCACAGAGCGGAAATCTCCACAGCCTCTTTGAGAAAATCCGCTTCGCTCAGCTCCTTTTCCCGAAGCTGTACGCAGCTTACTCCTCCCTTCAAGGCTGCCTCGACTTGTTCATACAGGCCCTGCCTGCCGACCCAGGCTCTGTCGGTTACTGCGTAAAGACGCAGCGCGTGCGGATCTAATTTCATAGTTTGCACCTTTCTCCAACATTTCAGCCGTCATTTTGTAGACGGCGTCAATGATATAATTTCGGTAACTGGCGTTTCCGTCCAAAGGGGACAGTCTGGCGTGAGCCAACTCACCGGCATAGCCCATAGCGCAAACGGCCGCAGCTGCTGCCTCCAAGGTCCGTCCGGGATTTGCGGCCACAAAGGCCGCTGTCAGCGCGGATAATTGGCAGCCGGTTCCGGTCACAGAGGACATCATGGGATGTCCGTTAAAAATACAATACCCATCAACGGAATCCGCCACCAAATCTATTTTGCCCGTAATGGCAATGACGGCGCCGGTCTTATTTGAAAAAGCACGAGCAAAGGCAAGGACTTCCTCCAGATTTTCTTCTGTAATGCGATCCGAAAGATCCGCATCTACACCTCTGGTTGCGCAGCAGCCCGTGGCAAGGGCTTTCATTTCGGAGAGATTCCCCCGGATCACCGCGAACTGCAGCTCCTCCAGCAGGTGCAGCGCTGTGTCGCTTCGCAGACGGGAGGCTCCGGCACCCACCGGGTCCAGCACAACGGGATGCCCCAGCAGATTGGCCTGTTTTCCGGCCAGCAGCATAGAGGAAACGGTGCGGCTGTTCAGCGTGCCGATATTGAGTGTCAAACCGCTGCATATTTGCGTTATTTCTGCGACTTCCGCAGCGTCGTCCGCCATGATCGGAGAGGCACCGCAGGCCAGCAGAATATTGGCACAGTCATTTGAAGTGACATAGTTTGTGATATTGTGAATCAGAGGGTGATTTCTGCGCACATTCTCAAAAATCTCCTGAAACATTTTCGAAATCTCTCCTTACTGATCAAGGCTATTTTGCATCTTATCGAGAAGCTTTGCTTCCTGCATAACGAAGAGCAGCGCTGCAGCACAGACAGAGCCGACTGTTGTGGAAATCAGGAAGGGAATGATATAGGCATAAAAGGCAGTCCCTGCGGCGGCCTTTCCTATAAACAGAATTGCAATCGGGTAGGCGCACAGACCGCCGAGAACTGCAGTGCCGAACATCTCGGCAAGCACAGCGGCAATCATATTCTTGGTGTAGTGATAGGTAATGCCGCAGAGCAGTGCACCGAACATGCTGCCGGGGAAGGCCAGCAGACTACCGAGAGAAAGCAGATTTCGCAGCAGTGAGGCTGCAAAAGCCACCCCAAAGCCGTTAAACGGGCCGAGCAAAACGCCGCAGAGGACGTTGACCATATGCTGCACCGGCGAGCACATGCTTCCAAAGACCGGGAAGCTGAACAGACTGCCGATCACGGCAACGGTGCAGAAAATTCCGGAAACGGTGAGTTTTTTTGTGTTGAACTGTTTCATATCCGATACTCCTTCGCATGGCTAAAACCAATGCAGATCCAATCCAGCGATGCCTCCATTTTTTTGCAGCGATTGAATTTGCCGCGCAGAAAATCGGTCGATGCTTGCTGGCATCCTCTCACGCCGGAACACGGCTTCCCATCGCTGATACTGCATCCAAAGGAATTCGGAACAGTACATCTACAAGGCTCAGAGCGCTCCCTCTCAGCCCGCCACATCCGTGGAAGGTCAAACAAAAAGCGGAGACAGCCTGCCGGCGCCTCCGTAGCAAATCAGGATCGAATGACTTCCTACGGCGGCATTATCCGCATCAGGTAAAGGGTCGAAGCTCTGTGCTTCCTCTCAGCCTGCCACTACAAGCTCCCCTGTGTTTTTCGAACCATATTATACATCCCATCACGACAAAAAGCAAGGGTTAGATTGGAAAAATGATAGGTGTTAGTTGCAAAGTGATGGAAACAAGATTGGCCTTCATACGGAGACCCCGCAGAAGCTGCGGCCCGAGAGCTGCTGGAGGAGACTGGTTTTCAAGCCGGGAGCCTGATCCATCTGGGCTCCTGCAATCCCAACCCCGCCCTGTTTTCCAACAGCTTCCACTGCTATTTGGCCCGGGATCTCCACCCCGTGGGGCAGCAGCATTTGGACCCTGACGAGGTGCTGCGCTGTGAGACCCGGGAGATTCGGGAGCTTCTGGCAAATTATGGCAGCGCGGAATACAGCCACGCCCTCATGGGCACGGCCCTGGCCTTTTATCTGCGGGAAACCAAAGGACTATGAACGGTAAAACCGGCTGTCTCAAAGGGCAGCCGGTTTTACCGTTCATATCAGGCAAGGATTATGCGCAATGCTTACAGGGCGGAATAGCCGAAGCTGTTGACCAGGGCGTCAAGACGGCGGCCGGCCTTGCAGTAGGGGCAGTTCTGATAGTCATAGCTGGCATAGCCGGGCAGGTCGCGGATGTCGTAGACAGAGTGAACCTGGAAGCCGGCGGATTCCGGCACGGCGCTGTAAAGGGCTGCAATGCCAGATACCATGCCGCCGTAGTAGCCAATGGCCTCAATGGAGCGATTGGCGGTAAAGCCGGTGGTGACGCTGGCCATCAGGATCAAAACGTGCTTGTCCCGGATCAGAGGCTGGGCATTGTCCCGGAAAATGATCTGGCTGTTGGCGTTGTACTCCGGTTCCAGCACACAGATTTCGCGGTGATCGTTGACGCTGCGGGCGCAGGAAACCAGCTCCCGGGCCAGGCAGGTGCCGATGACGGCAGTGCCGTCGAGGCAGAGAATGGTGTCCACGGGGATGGAACGGTAATGGGGAGCCAACTGCTTTGCAACATCGACGGCCTCGTTCAGGCGGGTCTTGTGCCAGGAAATATCAATATAATAGTTGATATGGCTGTGATTCGTGGCAAAATGACCCCGTGCCACGCGGAGAGGAACATTGCCTCTCTTGATAGGCAGCTCTTGAATTTCAATCATATTATATTCCTCCTTTTCAAGGGTTATATTCATATTTTAACTGCGCGCAAGTGTTTTGTCAAGTGCTTCCGGCTTTCCATTGACAAAAAATGAAATATCGATTATAATACAAAAAAGTGGAAATTTTTTCTTTTTGCCGGAAGCACGAAAAAATGCAGAGGGGCAATGCCGTACTGCAGTCCGGACTTCCGACCCGGGAGAAAGCGGAGGCAGAACATGAAATTGCTTTATGCAGAGGATGAACGCAGCCTTGCGGAGGCTGTGGTGGATGTATTGGAATACCACAAGTATAAGGTGGATGTAGTCTACAACGGGCAGGACGCTTTGGACTGGGCGCAAAATGACCGCTATGACGGCATGATTCTGGACGTGATGATGCCCGGTCTCAACGGACTGGAGGTTTTGCGCCGCCTGCGGGCGGCGGGGGACCGGACGCCGATCCTGCTTCTGACCGCCAAGGCGGAGATTGAGGATCGGATTCAGGGATTGGATCTGGGAGCGGACGATTATCTCCCGAAGCCCTTTGCCATGGGGGAGCTCCTCGCCCGGGTCCGGGCCATGCTCCGCCGGCGGGATGAATTTACGCCGGATCTGCTGCAGATGGGAAAGCTCCGTCTGGATCGGCAGAGCTACACCCTCTCGGTGGGGGAGAATAGTCTGCTGCTGCCGAAGATCGAATTTCAGATGATGGAGCTCTTCCTGCTGAATCGGGGCATCTATCTCTCCACTGAGGACATCCTGGTGAAGGTCTGGGGTTATGATACAGACGCGGAAATCGGCATTGTCTGGGTCTATATCTCCTATCTGCGGAAGAAGTTGGCAGCCCTCGGGGCCGACGTGGCCATCAAGGTCAAGCGAAATATCGGCTATACATTGGAGCAAACGCTATGATTCAGACGCTGAAACGTAAATTTATTGTGACCGCCATGATCGCGGTTACGGTTCTGCTGACGCTGCTGCTGGGGGCTGTCAACGCGGTCAATGCCTGGACCACGGCGCAGGACAGCGCCCGGCTGCTGGAGAATCTGGTTCAGATGGTGGCCCTGGGGAGAGAGAATCCATTTCCCGGCGGCCCCGGGCCGGAGGGAGGGGAAGCCCTTCCGGCTCCGACAGGGGAGGGAATGCAGTTTCCGGAGGGAGAACCTCCCCTCCCACGCAGCGAGGGACGGGGCAGGGGCTTTATGTCCGAGGCTCTCACGGAAAACGACCGTCTTGCCGCGGTCTACTTTTGTGTCTGGAGCCGGGGTGGCGCAGTGCTCCGCACGGATGTGGGCCGCATTTCCGACGTAAGCCAGGAGCAGGCCGCAGAGCTGGCGCAGGCCGTGCTGGAGGCGGGAAAAACGGAGGGCAGAGTGGACAACTTCCGCTATACCTCCATGCAGAACCCAGCCGGGGAGACTGTGTACGTCTTCTTAGAGAACTCCACCCGCCGCAACGCAGTGCTGCGGGTGGCAGTGCTTTCCCTTGTGGCGGGCCTCGGCGGGTGGCTTTTAATGCTGGCATTGGTGGTGCTGCTCTCCAAACGGGCGATTGCTCCCATTGCGGAGAATATGGAGCGCCAACGGCGCTTCGTCACCGACGCGGGCCATGAGCTTAAAACGCCCCTGGCAATCATTCAGGCGAATACCGAGGCCATGGAGCTGATTGCCGGGGGAACTAAGTGGAGCCGCAATATCAAGGTCCAGACCCAGCGTCTCACGGAGCTGACCACGTATTTGCTGATTCTGGCCCGCGGGGAGGAGCTGCCGGCGCAGGGCAGCTTCGCAGCGCTGAATTTCTCGGCGCTGGTGGAAAAGACCGCGCAGATGTTTCAGGCGCCGATGGAGCGGAAGGGCTTGAAGCTGAAGGCACAGACAGAGGGGGATCTGACGCTTCGGGGCAGCGAATCCCAGTTGGGAACGCTCTGCTCGATTCTCTTTGACAACGCAGTTAAATACGCTGCCGAGGGCTCCGTCCTGCGGCTGTCTCTGCGGCGGGGAGAAAAAACCTGTACCCTTCGGCTGGAGAACTGCTGTGACAAGCTACCGGACTGTCCCCCGGAGCGGCTCTTTGACCGTTTTTTCCGGGGAGACGAATCTCGGAACCAGAACACCGGGGGCTTCGGCATCGGGCTGTCTGCAGCCCGGGCGATTGTTCTGCAGCACCGGGGGCGGCTGGAGGCGGAGTATCCCGCGGCGGATCGCGTGGCCTTCACCGTGACCCTGCCCCTGTAAAGAATCGGGATCTCCGCGGGGCGGAGATCCCGAGGGGAAGCGTTCTGCTATTGCATTAAGATCAGGCTCCACAGGGCCGTGGTTGGAATGCTGAACAGAGTGGTTACAATGACCAGCTTTGTGGCATAGAGGGCGTTTTGGTTGTATTTGTCCGCAAGGATGGTGGTGTTGACGGCCACCGGCATGGCACAGAGCATCACGCTGACGTTTCTGGCCACGGCGGAAATCGGCAGCAGCATACAGACCCAATATACAATGCCGGGCAGCAGAATCAGCCGGTGCAATGAAAAAAACAGCACGGTTTTGTCCATAAACTGCTTCGGATCCAACTGGGCCAGAATCATGCCGATGACCAGCATACTCATGGCAGTGTTGCAGTTGCTCAGGAAATTGACAGGTTGCATGAGCGGCTCCGGCAGACGGAGCCGGAGGAGCATGGCTGCGACGCCGATTTCCACTGCGATGATGCAGGGATGTGTCACAACCTTTTTGACCGTGCCCCTCCAGTCTGGAGAACCGGAAAAAATGGCGATGCCGGTGGACCACATAAACACCCGCATGGGAATCAGATAGACGTTTGCCAGCGCCAGACCCTCCGGCCCGTAGAGACCCTCCGCCACCGGGATACCGAGAAAACCGGCGTTGGAGCACAGGGCAGCGAAGCGCAGGCAGTTTCGTTCCTCTGCCGGAGGCTTGCGGAACACCAGCCGACCGTAGAGCATACAGAACAGATGGAAAGCCAGGGCGATGCCGAAAACCCAGATTCCGTCGCTGCGAAGGGTGTCCAGATCCGCGCTCACAAAGGCCTTAAAGATATTGCAGGGCAGAATGACGTCCACAACCAGATTGGTCACGCTCTTTTGTCCCTGCTGATTGACGACATGAAACCTTCGCACAAGGAAGCCCACGCCGATCAGGGCAAAGATTGCAAATTCCAAATACAAGCTCTCTTTCATGGAGACAAATCCACTTCCTTTTTTAGGCAACACCGCATTATACAGTTGTGCGGATTGCACAGTCGGTTTTTCCGTCAGATCGGACAAGTTTTTTCCGGGAACCCTTTCGGAACGCAGGAAAAAGATGGTCAAGGTGACGAGAATCAATGCAAGCAAGGCGCCCACCGCGAACTGTGGGCTGCTGCCTTCGGGAAACAAGCGGACCGGCCTGCTCCGAAACTCCGTGCCATTATAACACAGTCTTTCTTCGGTGGCAAGTAAAAAGCTGCTGCATTGGAAAGAAAAACGGAAAAGAAGCGATTTACAGAGAAAGAAGGGGAACGTGATGAAACGAATCCGATTGAGAATTCTGTCCCTGATTCTGGCCCTGCTCCTGTTGGGAAGCTTTTGCCGGCCACCCTGTTCTCTGGGGGCGGAAGGGCTGAATTCCGGTGACTGCGGGGATGACGGCGAGCATCTTTGCTGGAGCTTCTGTGAGGAAAGCGGGCTTCTGACCCTGAGCGGCAGCGGCGCCATGCGGGATTTTGCGGCGCAAGCCGCCCCCTGGGCTGCCTTTGCAGGAGACATTCGGGGTCTGCTGCTG
>JAGAEW010000040.1 GCA_017612935.1 Oscillospiraceae bacterium | reverse complement strand
GGTATTTGCGACGGCGTGGACGAATATTTTGCAAAAAACGGCTGAGGCCGTAGCTGCGGGGGTGTCTCAGGCGGAGACAGCCCCGCAGTCTGCGGGATAAGAAATTTTTCGAACCCGGAAAAAATGATTTGCTTTGATCTAAAAGATGTGATATGATAGAGCAAACTGTCGGAAAGGGAAGATCAAACTTGGAGTACATCATTTTGGATATGGAATGGAATCAGCCCTGGCCGGGATCCTACGCAGCGCAGCGCCCCCTTCCCATTCACATCAGCGGCGAGGTCATTCAGATCGGCGCAGTGCGGATGCTGGAGGATCAAAGCATTGCAGATGAATTTCAGGTATTGATTAAGCCGAAATTCTTCCGACGTCTGAACAGCCGCGTTGCCAAGCTCACGGGAATCCGGGAGAGCCAGCTCAGAACCGAGGGTCTCAGCTTTGACGACGCCATCAACGAGTTTTACAACTGGTGCGGCGAGGACTGCGTTTTTCTGACTTGGGGCTTCGACGATATTCCGCTGCTCTCCGGCAATATGATGCTCAACGGCTATGATCCGGTCTGGATTCAGCAATGGTATAATGTCCAGATGATTTTCAACGCCCAGACCGGCTCCGGCAGCAACCAGAAGGCCCTCTCCACCGCCATGGAGATGCTGGAAATCGCAGCGACCCGGCAGGCCCATGACGCTCTGGGGGATGCCTACCATACGGCGCAGATCTGCACAAAGCTCGACCTGAAAAAGGGAATCGAGGAATACCGGGGCTCCCTGCGGGAGCATGAGGACGGCCTGCACGGGGCACAGGTTCCCGGTTGCGTCAGCCGCAGGGTTTACCACGAGTATCAGGACAAAACTGCCGCCATGGGGGATATGGGGGGAAAGGAAAATCTCTGCCCGATTTGCGGCAGGGAAATGATTTGCCAGGGCTGGCATACCCAGCCGGGCCGGCGCTATCTGTCCCGCAATATCTGTCCCGAACACGGGGATTACATCGTCAGGATTCGCTTTGAGCGGGAGCGAGAGGGCAGTCTCAAGGTCTGCCGTCTGGTCTATGACAGCAGCTCCGCTTTGGCGGAGAAATTTGACGATGAAATTGCGAAACGGGCCCGAAAACGCCCCCGTCACCGTAGAAGAAGAATCAAAGCGGAGAGCCTGCGGGATCAGACCTGAGTCCGAACGGCCGCTTTCCGAACAGCAGGTGCGCCCCAGCGATGTGGGCAGCGCCTGCTGTTTTTTTGCGCCTTTTTTGAATGGGCAGACACCTGCGCCTGTTCTGTTCCGGACGCAGGCGTCTGCCCTGTCTGTTACGTCTTCGTCTGCTTGTGTTCCGCGCCCGGGTCTGTTTTATTTCTTTGGCCTGCGCAGGCTTTGTGCTCTGCCTCTGTGTTCCCACCTCCCGGCATGCCAGGTCGCGGGGAAGCACGGAACAGGGGCGCTGAATAAAATTTTTTTTGGTTTTTCACTGAATTTTGTTGCAAAATTAAGGAATATTTCTTGCATTTTTAAGGAATAAATGTTATAATTAACAAAAAAGTCGGTTTCTGGATCCAGTGTACGGAGCCAGACAGACAGCCACCCGGCTTATGGACCGGAATGAGGGATTGGCAGCCTTCAAAAGCACAGAAGAACTGCTGTTTCCCGGCGCAGGATTCCGTCCACCAAATTCGAAAGGAAAGAAGGTAATCGTATGAAGCGGAAACTTGTATCTCTTCTGCTGGCAGCCCTGCTGCTCTGCAGTCTGCTGCCGCAAATTTCCCTGCCCGCCCGTGCCAGAGATGCCTATTCCGGAAGCTGCGGCGATGGGTTGAAATGGCGCTTTGAGGCCGGAAGCGGGACACTGACCATTACGGGCAACGGCTCCATGCAGGATTATTGGGAGCCGAGATTTGCACCCTGGTATTCTTTTCGATCGAAAATTACCAGGATTTCTCTGCCAAGTGGGCTCACCGGAATTGGAACCAGGGCCTTCTATCAGTGCAGCGCGCTGAAATCCGTCACGCTTCCCACGAGGCTCTTCAAAATCGGCTGGTACGCATTTTACGGCTGCAGCGGGCTGACGGACATCAGTTTTCCGGACAGTGTCACATACATTTGGGACTATGCCTTTGCAAACTGTACTGGGCTGTCGCAAATCACACTTCCGGTCCGGCTTGCCGATATCGGAGCCTACGCCTTTGCAAACTGTACCGGACTGAGGGAGGTAACGATTCCGGCGGGATGCACAAAGCCGATTAACAACAATACTTATGACGGCTGCAGCGCGCTGCTTGCTTTTCGCGTTGCGAGCAATAACGGCTGGTACAGCTCCGATGAAAACGGCGTCCTGTTTAACAAGAGAAAAACACAGCTTGTACGCTACCCCCTCGGCAAAAAAGGAAGCTATACGGTTCCGTCCTCTGTCAGTGAAATTTCCCGGTGGGCCTTCTGTGGCTGCGAGGGTCTGACCGAGCTGATTCTTCCTGCGGAGCTCAGCGCCATCGGCGATCATGCCCTCTGCGGCTGCACCGGGCTGGGCAGAATCGGAATTCCGAAAACAGTGACGAAAATCGACAGATATGCAATCGGATATTCTCTGAATCCGGAGGGAAAAGAAATCAAATCCGTACCTGGCATTGCGGTCTACGGCTATGCCGGCACGGTTGCGGAAAGTTACTCAAAGGAAAACGGCGTCAGCTTTGTTCCTCTGGATTCCAAATCCGGATTCGGAGATGTGAAATCCGGCAGCTTTTATTACGACGCCATGCTCTGGGCGCTGGAGCAGGGGATCACCAACGGGACCTCCCGATACGAATTCAGCCCCGGGGACCGCTGCACCCGAGGTCAGGCGGTGACCTTCCTGTGGAGAGCCATGGACAAGCCTCAGCCCAGGAACACGGCCAATCCCTTTGTGGATACGATTTCCAACTCGTACTATTATGACGCCATGCGCTGGGCTGTGGAGAAAACCATCACCAACGGCACCGATGCGACCCATTTTTCTCCCAATGAAAGCTGTACCCGGGCCCAGATTGTGACCTTCCTGTGGCGCTCAGTTGGGGCACCTGAACCGAGCAATCAGAACAATTCCTTTGTGGATATTCAGGAAGGAAGTTCCTACTATAAGGCGGTGCTCTGGGCTGTGGAGCAGGCCATCACCAACGGAACCGATGCGACGCATTTTTCTCCCGGTGAAAGCTGCACCCGGGCCCAGATTGTGACATTCCTGTGTCGGATGCTCAGAAAGTGATATTTGGATTGCAACAAAAATTCCCTCTTCTGCAGAGCAGAAGAGGGAATTTGGAGCGGGTGACGAGGCTCGAACTCGCTACCTCCACCTTGGCAAGGTGGCGCTCTACCGGATGAGCTACACCCGCAATCAACGAGTGTATTATAACATAAATTCCACATTTGTCAAGATGATTTTTTTTCAATTCCTGGATAGGGGATTTTCGGCTTTTGGGATACAGTTTGAATTTCCGTCAGAACAGATCAAATTTTCCCGTCCGCCGGGCGCAGCGTTCGACAAAGCCGAAGAAGCCCCAGGCCAGCAGGGCGTAGACCGCCCCTGTGGCAAGCTCTCCTGCCAGCAGGGGCCAGAAGTTCCCCCGATCCGGGCAAAAGAGCAGATTCATGGCGGCAATGGACTTGGTCAAGGGCAGAATTTGGGCAAGAAGCTGTCCCGCCGCCGGAAGCTGGGACAGGGGAAACTCTGCCCCGGTGAATATCATCAACAGTCCGTTGACCAAATTCAGAATAAAGTGCATACTGTCAGAGATCATGCCGAACATGGCAAGCAGCAATCCGAAGCAGGTGGCGCTGAACATGGCGCAGACAATGGTAAGGGCTGCCAATGCCAAATTTACCCCGGTGAAATCCACGCCGAATACCAGCGAACCCACCAGAAAGCCGAAGCCGGAGGCGCACATGGCAAAGAGGGCCGAGTAGAGGCCGTTGGCGAGAATCAGAGGGAGTTTCTTGCAAGGAGCTGAAAGAATGGAGCGCAGTCGGCCGAAGTAACGTTCGCTGTCAAAGACGATTCCCAGCCCGAAAATGCAGGCGTGGGTACACAGCAGAAAGGAATTGCCGATGATCCAGGCGGTCAGATTGTCGGTCCGGAAGCTGTAGGAAGCGATCAGACAGTAGAAAATCAACGAAATCAGGGGATAGCCCAGTTGCATCAGAATAAATTCCTCTGCGTGGAAGGCCGCGCTGCGCCCCTTGTGGTAGAGATACGCCTGATGAAAAAAGCGTCGAATCATTATGCCACCTCCAAAGTTGCCGCAATGCGAACGCGGCGGTCAATGCGTCGGTACAGCAGTCCCGACAGAATTGCATACAAAGCGGTAATTGCCAGCATGATCCCGAATTTCTCCCAGAACAGCCTCAGATCCGTTACCCCATACAAACTCATTCGCAGCAGCTCAATGGCATAGGTGGGGGAGAGGGCGCGGCTGAGCGCCTGCACTGCCGGGGGCAGGATGGAAACCGGAAACACAAAGCCGCACAGCAGGATGATGGGAATTTCCAGACAGTTCATGTAGAGTTCGGTCTTGCGGGAGAGGGTCAGCAGACAGGCAATCACCGAGGAAATTACCACAAAGCAGGTCACAGTACCCGCCAGCGCCGCCAGAAACAGCAGGGGACTGCCGATCGACAGAGGTACCCGAAACAGAAGCACCGCCGTGACCAGGGAAATCAGCAGGGACAGCAGGGAAAGTAAGGTATTGCCGATAATCTTGCCGAGGATAATCAGGGGAAAGCTGGCGGGAGTAGCGAAGATCAGGGCCAGCGTGCCGCTGTAGCGTTCCCGATTGATGTCCCCGGCGGAGGAAAAGCAGATGCAGCTCCACAGACCCATCAGACCCGCCCCGAGCACCACATACGCCAGGAAACTCTCTTCCCCGGCAGTTCGGAACATCTCGTAGAGCAGAATGGTGTTCAAAATCGGATTTGCAAGCAGGCAGAAGCGAAACATAGGTCGAACAAAGGATTTCTTCATCTGCAGCACCATCGTGCTGTACAGGACTGCAAGCTTCATGGCTTGTCCTCCTCAATCAGACGCACATAGGCGTCCTCCAGCGTGGCGCAGTCACCTTTGATTTGTGCCGGGGTGCCGCCTGCCACCAGCTTTCCCCGGTTGATAATCACCATCCGGTCGCAAAGCTCCTCCGCCTCCGCTAAATAGTGGGTGGTCAGCAGTACCGTCCGGCCCTCCTCCCGCAGGCGGCGAATGATGTCCCGCAGCATTCTGGCGCCCAAGGGATCCAGTCCTACCGTGGGCTCGTCCATGAAGAGAATTTCTGGATTGTTAATCAGTCCCCGGGCGATTTGCAGTCGCTGGATCATACCCTTGGAGTAGGTCTCCGCCAGATCGTCTGCCCGGTCGGCCAAATCTACCAGCTTCAGGATGGCGTCAATGCGCTTGGCCTGTTCCGCCCGGCTGAGCAGATAGAGATTTGAAAAGTAATGCAAATTGTCCCGGGCCGAGAGACGGCGGTAGACCCCCATCTCCCCGCCGAAAATAAAGTTGATTCTTGGCCGGATTTTCTTTTCCTCCCCGAAGCTGCGGTATCCCAACACACGGCATTCGCCGGAACTGGGGGCCAGCAGGGTTGTGAGCATTTTGATGGTTGTGGTTTTCCCGGCGCCGTTCTGCCCCAAAAGCCCGAAGATTTCCCCCCGGGCTACGGAAAAGGAAATCCCATCTACGGCCTTGACGACCTTCTTCCCGGACCTGAACAGTCTGGTCTGCCGGACATACTCTCGCCGAAGCGCCTGAACTTCGATGACTTGTTCCATATTCGATCCTCCTATATTTGATAAATGTCGAATTAGATTATAATCGAATTATGAGAAAATGTCAAGGGGATGCCGCAAAAAATCTGCGGGTGGCTTCGGAGGACGGTGATTCCGGCCGTGCTGCGGTCCGCACAGGAGGATTTCAGTTGGAAAACGACGAAAAACGGGGGAAAAGCTTGACAAAGCCTTGCTTGTGGGTTAATCTATCCTTGGATCATGCTGTTGAATCCTGCCCACACAGGCTTCCCGAATCGAATCAGCCTTGCTGAAAGGAGGGAGCGGTCGTGAAACCAGAGACACTCAATGGCCTTGAGCCAAATCCGGAGGAACAGGCCCTGCAAGAGACAGTGGCCCGGCTGCGGGCCTCTCTGACCGCTCTGCTGCTGCAAAAGGACGAGCTGCTTCTGATTCAGTGCAAACGTGTGGAGAGTCTGTATCTTCGCCGCTTTGGCGCGTTGGAGCTCAAGCTCTATGAAGCCTGGTGCGACTGCCTGCGGGCGAAAAAGAAAGCGAAGCTGATCCGCGTTTGCCGCAATCGCCGCCAGGCTGTGGATGTGGAACAGATTGAGGCCCGGCTGGAGGAAGAGCTTGGCGTCTACCGGCAGCAGTTGGAACAGCGGAGCAGCCGTGTTTTCGGGGCCCTGAGAAGCGGGGAAGGCTCCGGGCTGACAAGCCGCGGCGTGAAGGAACTCAAGAATCTCTATCGGCAGGCGGTCAAGGCCTTGCATCCGGATCTGCATCCCGGGGAGGAAGAAGCCCGGAGCCGGATTTTGCAGCAGGCGATGCGGGCCTATCGCAGCGGAGATTTGCCGGGCCTGCGGACCATCTGCGAGAGCCTTGATCCGGACAGGGAACAGGAGATTTCCTCCCTCACGGAGCTGCGGGCTGAGCTCTCCCGGTTGCGGGGGCAGATCCGAAGCCTGGATGGGCAACTGGAAGCCATCAAGTCGGAGTACCCCATGAATATGCAGGTCTATCTGGAGGACGAGGCCAGGGGAAAACAGCACGAAGCGGAGCTGTTGGACAAGCTGCGGGAGATTCGGGAGCGGACCGTCCGCTACGAGGCGGAGGTCTCCGCCATGCTGGCACCGGAGGATTCGGAGGTGGATTTCAGATGAAGGAGTTGAGCAAGTCCGGCGCGGGGGAGCTGCTGCAAAGTCTGCATTCTCAGGTGCAGCTTCCGACGCCCTATTCGGAGGACGTATTCCTTCTGGAGACTGTCGTTGCCGGGACCACCCATGTGGCGGGCATCGAGGAGCTGGAGCCCTTTCTCCATTCTGGGGACCGGCTTGAGCTGATCCGTGTCCCGGAAAATCCCTCTGACCCCAATGCCATCAAGATTTACACCCGGGATCGGGTAAAGCTGGGCTATGTGCCCCGGAAGGACAATCTGATTCTCGCCCGTCTGATGGATGCAGGCAAGCTGCTCCATGCTGTCGTTGCGGAAAAGCGGTGGCAGCAGGATTGGCTTCGAATTACCATAGAGATCTATATGACCGATGACTGAGCCTGGAAGGAACGTACAATGTCCGATACTTATGTGGCCTTTGATGTGGAGACCCCAAACTACAAAAATGACAGAATGAGCGCCATCGGCGTCGTCGTCCTGGAGGACGGGGAGCAGACGACGCACTTCTATTCTCTGGTGAATCCGGAGGAGCCCTTTGACAGCTTCAACATTCAGCTCACAGGCATTACACCCCGTATGGTGCAGGATCAGCCGACCTTTCCCGTTTTGTGGGAGCTGCTGCAGCCCCTGCTGGACAGAGGCGTTCTGTGTGCCCACAATGCGAGTTTTGATCTGGGGGTTCTCGGCAAGTGCCTGCGGGACTACGGCCTTGTCTGGAAGCCGACAGGAGCGTATGTCTGCACCTGCCAGATCGGAAGGCGGCTGCTGCCCGACGCCCCAAATCACAGACTCAATACCCTTGCAGAGCAGCTTGGGCTGCCCTTGCAGCACCACAACGCCCTGAGCGACACCAGGGCCTGTGCCGGCCTGCTCCAATACTATCGGCAGCGGGCGGATCTGACGCAGTTTCACAGGCAGTATGATTTCATCCGGCTGAAAAACAGATAACGCCGGGGCAATCGCTGCCTGAAAAACGATACCCAAAGCGGTCCTCCGGCGGAAAGTCCGCAGAATTTCCACCGGAGGCGAATCTATGTAAGGAGAGCAATTATGATTACAGTTTCCGATCTCAGTATGCAGTTTGCCGGCTCCGTTCTGTTTCAACACGCGGATCTGCAGTTTTCGGCGGGCAACTGCTACGGCGTCATCGGCGCCAACGGGGCAGGCAAGTCCACGCTGGTCCGGATCCTCTCCGGCGAGCTGGAGCCCACAAAGGGCTACGTTGCCATCAAGCCCGGCGTACGGATGTCCGTTTTGAAGCAGGATCAGTTCCAGTATGATGCCTTTTCCGTCATGGACACGGTGATTATGGGCAACCAGAAGCTCTATGATCTGATGAAGCAGAAGGAGGCCCTCTATGAAAAGCCGGATTTTTCCGATGAGGACGGCATTCGGGCTGCGGAGCTGGAGGCGGAGTTTGCAGAGCTCAACGGCTGGGAGGCGGAATCCGAGGCCAGCAGGATTTTGCAGGGCCTCGGCATTGATGTGAGCAAGCACTACGATCAAATGGCGGACACAGACCCGAGAGATAAGGTGAAGGTGCTGCTGGCCCAGGCACTGTTCGGCAACCCCGACATCATTCTGCTGGACGAGCCTACCAACAATTTGGACATTGAATCCATCAACTGGCTGGAGGATTTCCTGCTGGACTATCCCGGCACGGTGATTGTTGTCTCCCATGACCGACATTTTCTCAATACGGTCTGTACCAACATTGTGGACATTGACTACGGCAAGATCAAAATGTATGTGGGCAACTACGATTTCTGGTACGAATCCTCCCAGTTGGTTCAGTCCTTGCTGCGAAACAAGAATAAGCGCAACGAGGAGAAAATTGCGGAGCTGCAGTCTTTCATCTCCCGTTTCTCCGCCAATAAATCCAAGAGCAAGCAGGCAACCGCCCGCCGTAAGCTTCTGGATAAGATTTCTCTGGAGGAGATTCCCTGCTCCACCCGCCGCTATCCCTTTGTGGGCTTCACCCGGGAGCGGGAGGTGGGCAAGGATGTGCTCTTTGTTACCGAGGTCAGCAAGACTGTAGAGGGCGTGAAGCTGTTGGACAAGGTCAGCTTCATCGCAAACCGCAACGAGAAAATTGCCTTTGTGGGGGAAAACGAGTTGGCCCAGACAGTCATGTTCAAGCTGCTTACGGGGGAGATGGAGCCGGACGAGGGGAGCATTAAATGGGGTGTTTCTACCTCCAGAAGCTATTTTCCCAAGGACAACACCGACTATTTTGAAGGCCACAGCGAATCGCTGGTGGATTGGATGCGGCCCTTCTCGGAGAAAAAGGACGACGTGTATCTGCGGGGCTTTCTGGGCAGAATGCTCTTCTCCGGCGATGAGGTGTTCAAGCCTGTCTCCGTGCTCTCCGGCGGCGAAAAGGTTCGCATGATGCTCTCCCGGATGATGCTCTCCGGGGCAAACTGCATTCTGCTGGATCAACCCACCAATCATCTGGATATGGAATCCATACAGGCCGTCAACAAGGGCGTCGCGGCCTTTTCCGGCAACGTCTTCCTTGCCTCCCACGACCATGAGCTCCTCTCCACCACGGCTGACCGTATCATCGAGTTTCTGCCCAACGGCAAAATTTTGGATCGCCTGTGCGGATACGACGAATACCTGGAGTGGAAACGGGAGAGCCGGCAGGAAGCCTGAGCCTGCGCCGCTGCTGCGACCGACAAAAGCCCGGCAAGAATCACGAAAGTAGGACCCGGAAAGCAACAGCTTTCCGGGTCCTACCGGTCAAAGGGGCTCCACAGTTTGAATGTGGGAGGCCCTGATTTTACTGATTGGCGTAGTGTCGGTAGAGGAAGGTGACAACCTCGCTGCGTGTGCAGGATTTGCTGGGACTGAAGTGGGTAGTGTCCGTTCCGTTTGTGATCTGCGGGTTGTGGTAATAGGCCCAGAGCACTGCAGTATAGTAGGAGGCATTCTTGTCCTGTACGTCCACAAAGGGAGAGCCTGTCTTGTTCGGCGCATTTTTCCCGGTGGCCCGCCACAGGAAGGTCACGACCTGACCGCGGGTGCAGGCGTCGTTGGGACTGAAACGGGTGGCACTCGTCCCATTGGTAATACCCTTTTTAACGGCCCAGAGCACTGCCTTGTAGTAGTAGTTATTCGGATTCTGTACATCCACAAAGGGAGAGCTTGTGCTGCCGGGATTGGGCTGCCCGGCGGCCCGCCACAGGAAGGTCACGACTTGCGCGCGGGTGCAGGTGTCCATGGGGCTGAAGTGTGTGGCGTTCGTGCCGGCTGTGATCTGCGGAGTGTGGTAATAGGCCCAAATCACGGGATTATAAAAGTAGCTGCCTGACGGAACATCTACAAAGGGATTCGGCTTCGTAGGCTCAGTGGGATCGGTAGGATCGGTGGGGGTTGCACTCAGGTCAACAAATTTGAAACTGTTTGCCTTGGCGTAGGTCTGTGCTGCTGTATTGGCGTAGCCGCGAATGGTAAATCCGGAAAGCCTATGGGAGTTGTCTTTCCAGCCAAGGGCGCCTTCTTCGATTATGCTGACAGATTTGGGAATTGTTACACTTTTCAATGCGGTGCAGCCCAGAAATGCCCCCATGTCGATTTCGGTGAGGCCCTCCGGAAAATTGACCTCGTTTAATCCGCTGCAGTCCTGGAATGCAGAGGGCCCAATGAGGGAAAGGCCTGCCGGGAGGCTGATCTTTACCAGTCCGGAACATTCCCAAAAAGCACTGTCTCCAATTTCCGTGAGTTTTTTCGGGAAGGTAACAGTTTGCAGACTGGCGCAGTAGGCGAAGCAAAGGCTTGGAATGGTGGAGAGATTGGACGGAAGCTTCACATTTACCAGCGCACTGCAGTTAGAAAAGGCTGAATATGATATTTTGGTGACTCCATCCGGAATGCTGAGAGATTTCAAACCGGTGCAGTATTGAAAAGCATGGTCG
>JAGAEW010000039.1 GCA_017612935.1 Oscillospiraceae bacterium | reverse complement strand
TTTTGCATTTTGATCTTTTCCATCTCAAATCTCCCTGGGCGGGCCGAATCATTTTAATGTATTTGCCCTTGGGCAGAGGCCCGCGCTCTTGGTCAGTATAACAGCTTTGCTTCAGAGTTTCAACCGTTAAAACTACACAATTTTTCCATTCACTATTTAGATGTTTTCCTGAATATCCTGCAGTATTCAGAAAAAATACAGCTAAACTGACATGCTGCGGTCTGTCAGGACAGGGCCTCTAAAAAGAGCGTGACCGCCAGCAGATCGGCACAGCCTCCGGGGGAGAGATTCCGCTGTGTAAATTGACGGTCCAGCTCTGAAATGGATGCAAGGGAAGGAATGCTTCCGTCGGCAATCAGCTCTGTCGCCGCGTGTTTTGCCCAGGCTGCCCCGTCGGGACCGCCCCGGTGCAGAAGGTTTGTGTCCTCCAGCTCGGCAATCAAATGCAGCAGGGTTACGGCTGCGGCGTGGTTTCGATCCAGTCCCCGGGCCAGCAGCCGCCGGAAAAGTGGCAGCGAAACGTCCCGCACGGCGGGCAGCCCGTTCGCCACCTCGCCCCGGATGCCCCGGGTCCCGTATTTTCGATACAGATCCTCCCCGGCGGTGTTCCAGTCGGCAGCGGGGAGCTCGGCGGCTAAGATTTCTCTGGTCATGGCGGAGGCTTCCTCCAAAATTATGTCAACTGGCTGGAAGCCGGTTTCGGCCCTCCAGCAGCGCCCGAGCGCGCCGCAGAGCACGCCGAGGGTAAAGATTGCCCCCTTGTGGGTGTTGATGCCGCCGGTGGCTGCCAGCATTTCCCGCTCGGCCTGCCTGCCGATGGGACGCAGGGCGGAAAAACTCTCCCCGGGGGAACGGAACCCATTCTCCGCCGACGGCGTCGTATCCTCTCGCCCCCGGTCAAAGCACTGCTCCCAATAGGAGTGCAGGCTGCTGGCAGAGGACAGAAAGGTAAAATAATCCATATCCCGGTGGGCGCCGTTGTTGGACCGATCCACCAGACCGGGCTTTGGGGTGACGGCAACCTCGCCGAGTAGGGCTTGGGTGGCAAGGGCGGCCACGCGGCGCCGGGCCAGCTCCTGCAAACCCCGGGCAAGCTCCGCCGAAGTGGCAGCCTGCAATTCGGCAACCGTATGAAGTCGCCGGGAGGCGCAGTCCCGTCCGGGCCTGTGGCAAACGATGCAGGCGCGTTCCGTAGCCCGCTCCAACTTACGTCCGTCGGCGCCGATCACATCCATGTCGAAAAAGCGGCCCATCGGACCGGATTCCTCGATCTCTACGCAGAGGGCCTTGACGCGCTCTGCCGGGGCGTCTACGGCGAAATAGGCCTCGTCACCCGTGGGGAGACTGCGGCTCTGCTCCGCCAAAACGGAAAATTTGTTTTGCGAAAATCCAAGCCGAAGCTGCTCAATGCCCCAGGCAAAGGCCCGGTGGGAAAGGGCGGTCAGCTTGACCGGCCCTGCCATATTCATGGTGAAGGAAATGACCGGGACACGGGATTGCTCCAGCAGGGCGTTTTGAAGCGCCACGCGCTCCTCCCGGGCACTCAGAATTTCAGATAAGGTGATTTCTTGTTCTTTCATGGTTCAATGGTGCACTACGTTTTGTGCGCGGCGGATGGCTGCCACAATGGGGGCGGCTTCGGGGGAGCGGAAGTAGTCCAGGGTCGTTTCCGGGAGCATATCGGTTGCGCTGTCCAGATCCGCGTCGTGGATGGCCTGCCGCACGGCGGAGGCGGAGATAATCCGGCCGTCGGGGAGCTCCCTGCGGGGCAGAATGCGGCACGCAATTCCGTGGGCGGGGAGGGTCTGGCTCAGGACCTCGTTGTAGATGCCCGTCACCACAGAGCGGGGCTCGCTGCCCAGATAGCGTGCCTCAATGCCCAGCACCTCGGCAATCTGCAAAAACAGGGCGGTGTCCAGCCGGGCCTGCGCCTGTAGGACGCGCTCCTCACTTTTCAGGAAATAGCCGGGGAAGGTGGCCGAGGAGATCAGATACTCTCCCGTTTCGTGGCAAACCACATTGGGCAGATCCGCCACCCCCGCCCGCACCAGCCGGTGCCGGACGGCGGCGGGAATGGGCCCGGCGTTTTCGCTGAGCATAAACAGGTGTACTACGTCGTTTTCCCCTGCCGCCTGCTCCACCAGCCAACGGTGGCCGAGGGTGAAGGGATTGGCGTTCATCACCACGGCGGCGGCCCGCCCCGGGCGCTTTTGGGCGGCAAGCTGCCGCAGATAGTCCGAAAAGCCGGTTTTTCGGTTTTCGAGAAAAATCAAATAGCCCGGAACCGATGCAATTTCCGTAAAGCCCAAATCCTTGAAAAATTTGGCGCTGCCGGGCTTGGTATAGACAAACAAATGGGAAAATCCCCGTTCCAAGCGATTTTCCATCAGATGGGTGATAATCTCGTTGAGCAGTCCCTCGCCCTGATGGGCCGGGTCCACGGCGAAGCAGCGCAGGGTGGAGCCGAAGGCGGAGCCGGTGGCGATGGGCTCGTCCTCGTCGTCAAAGACGGCGCAGACGTAGTCCAGATGCTCGTCCAGCGTGATGTCCACCCGTTCCAGCAGGGCCTTAATTTTTGCAAGCGTCCGCGTGTCGCGGGGAGAGACAGAAGAAACAGACATGGGTAGCCCTCCCGAATTGTGAAGCATTTTGTATTGTGTTCTCAGGGTTCATCCCGCCCGAACCATGTGGGCGGGGCGGGATCAGCCCTGAGAGCTAAAAATGAGCTGCATGACCGCGTTTTCCGAGGACGCCTGCACACAGCAAAACGCGGGGGAGAAGGGGTTCGTTGCCTCAATCTCCCCCGCGTCGTATCTGGGGTTACGAATTAGTCCTCGTCCACGGTGTAGGGCTTGATCTTGCGAACTACGTCGAGGATGGTGCCGTCGCGGGCTTCCAGCACGGCAACGACCTTGTCCTCCCACTCCAGATCGTCGGGACGGCCCACCAGGGAGTAGGCCTTTTCCTTCAGCTCTTCGATGGTGACATGGGGGATACCGGCCTCGTCGAGGCAGGCGATCAGGTCAGGCCGCAGGGGGTTGACTGCGATGCCGTAGTCGGTCACCAGCACGTCCACGCAGTCGCCGGGGGTGGTGACAGTGACGACGTGCTCACAGACTGTCGCCATTCTGCCGCGGGTCAGCGGGGTGACGATGATGCAGCACTTGGAGCCGGCAGCGGTGTCGGGGTGGCCGCCGGGGGCGCCGCGGAGGACGCCGTCGGAGCCGGTCAGCACGTTGACGTTGAAGCCGGTGTCGAT
>JAGAEW010000038.1 GCA_017612935.1 Oscillospiraceae bacterium | reverse complement strand
TGTCGGCACGGAAACGCATCTTGCACTCCTTGCAGTCCAACAGAGGATCGGAGAAGGAGCCGACGTGGCCGCTGGCCTCCCAGACCCGGGGATTCATCAGAATGTCGGCGTCCACCTCAAAGGAGTTGTGGCGTTCCTGAATAAAACGCTTGCGCCAGGCGTCCTTGACGTTGTTCTTCAGCCGGGTACCCAGAGGACCGTAGTCCCAGGTGTTTGCCAGCCCGCCGTAAATCTCGGAGCCGGCGAAGATAAAGCCCCGGTTTTTGCACAGGGCAACAATTTTGTCCATGGTTTTTTCGGTGTACTGCATTACGAAATGGCCTCCCTATTGATATTTCACGAAATATGGGTTTATGCCCGCATTATACCCGATTTACGGGAAAATTTCTACCCCTTTTTTCACGAAAATCGTGAAAAAAGGGGTAGAACGAAAGCGTAGAGGCCGAGCCTGGGTGACAGTACCCTTTGCGCGGTGCCGCTGCGCGTAAAAGATCTGATTGGAGAATCGTATTATTCGGAGCGCAGCGCCGTAACCGGATCCTGCCTTGCCGCCTTTTTGGATGGAATCAGGCCGCCCATCAGGGTCAGGACCACAGACAGGCCCACGAGAATCAGCGCGGCGAGGGGCGGCAGATAGGCGCGGATCTTGATGTCGCCGGCCACATAGGCAATGAGTTGGTTGGCGGGGATCAGCAGCAGATAGGTGATGCCGACGCCCAACAGCCCCGCCAGCAGGCCGATGATGAAGGTTTCTGCGTTGAAAACCTGAGAAATATTCCGCTTTGACGCGCCGATGGCCCGCAGAATGCCAATCTCCTTGCGCCGCTCCAACACGGAGATATAGGTGATCACTCCGATCATCACGGAACTTACCACCAGCGAAATGGCGACAAAGGCAATCAGAACGCCGGAAATGGCATCCACAATATCCGTGACGGAACTCATCAGGGTGTCAACAATGTCGGTGTAGGTGATGACCTTGTCCGGATCCTCCCGTTCCATGCGGGCGTTGTAGTCCTCTAAAATGGCCTTTACTCTGGCCTTCCCCTCGAAGTCTCTGGGGTAGATGGTAATGGAGCTGGGATCCTCGTCCCGGGCGAAGCCCAGCTTGCGGAGGTTCCCGGCGTAGCTGTTGGCCTGACGGGACATCAGCGCCGTCATCAGATCCCGCAGCTCTCCTGCGTCCATGTTCATGGAGAAGGCCTCCGCCAGTACCTCGGGGTCAAACTGCAGCGCACTCTTGAAATTGTCGGCAAACTGGGCGGCCATTGTCTGCAAATTGGAGCTTACCGCCTGCGTGATCTGCTCGGTCAGCCCCTGCATGGCGGATTCCATGGCAGAGCGCAGCGCATTCCCCACGGAGGCTGTATAACGGTTGAAGAGGGCGGCGGCGCGCCATTCGATTCCAGAGGTATCCAGGGCGCCGGCTACGGCGGCACTCAGCATGGCGTTTGCCTCATTGGAGGAGAGATATTCGCTGATCGAAGTGCCGATGGATTCGAAGCCCGGCTGCCCGCTCTCGGCGGCGTAGGCTTCGTAGCCTTCATAAACCTGTTGTATCAGAGCAGAAACCTGCTCCTGGGAGAGCGTAAAGGTCTGCATCCGTTCCTCTAACTGTCCGGCGGCAATGGCCAGCGCCGCCTGCCCCGGCTCGGACTGCAAATACAGGGCCAGATAAGCCGCGGGCTGCGTGTTTTCGTCCACAGGCTGCTGGGCAACAAAGTCATCAAAGCCTGCCAGTACCGTGGTCAGCAGGACCTCAAGCTCCTCGGTGGTAACAGCGGCGGCGCCGTTTTCCGCCAGCGCGGTTCGAATGCCGGCTTCCACGATCTGCCGCGCTGCGTCAGATTGCAGGTAGTCCTGCAAGGCGGTGGCCAGCCGGGTGGGGTCTGTTGCGGGATTCTTGCGGGCCTGAACCAGCCAACCCTCCAGCAGCTTGGTCAACAGCGCCTGCAAATCCGCCGTGGTAAAGTGAAAGCGGACGCCCTGCATCAGGCTGGCAATGTCCGACTGAGAAAGGGTGGGCAGGGCGGCGGAGAAGGCGGAGGGGTCCATAGCCCCGGAGAGATCAATTCCCGACAGGTCCAGGCCGGACAGGTCGAAGCCGGACAGATCGAAGTCTCCCCCCTCCCCCAGGTCAAATTGAAATGCCTTTGAGATGGCGTCCTCGTCTACAGTAAAGAGCGTGGAGAGATCCATGTCCCGATTCTGCGCTGTCTCTCCGAAGGGAAGGCCGGTGAAGATGTCCAGCTCCGGCCGGTCAAGCTGCTGTTTGGTTGCGTCCCGACTGCCGGAGAGCTCCCGCAGATGGTCCGTCAGCACGGCGGGATAGGCAATGCCGTAGTTCAAGGTGGGGGTACTCACGTCCTCGCCGGGCTTGACCACGCCCACCACGGTCAGATCCTCGGCCTGCTTCAATGCGGTCCGCAGGAAATTCTCGTCCGCGGAACGGTCCGTCCAGAGCTTGTAGCTCTCGTCGTAGGAATAGAGATCCGCGGCCGGGAGAACCTTGAAGCGAATTCCCAGAAGTTCCTCGTATTTCAGGCACAGCTCCGGGCCGGTGTCTGTCACGGTCTCTCCCTGGGCAAAGCGGCGGATCATCTCCTCCAGCTCGCTGGAATCCTTAATCCCCAGCGCATAAAGGGTCAGATCCGGAATACGCCCCCGGGCGGTGAGCACCACCACACACTCGTTCCAGCCTTCGGGCCAGTGCCCCGCCACGACTTCGTACTGCCCCTCATAGAGGGAGGGCTCCGCAGGCATGGGCCGGAAGGAATCGGTGGAGGAGAACTGGGAGAGCATGGAGTTCATGCCCTCGGTGGAGGAAAAGCCCATGGCAGCAAAGCTGCTGTCCGGATTGACCTGCCGGACATGGTCTTCCTCCAGGCGGTAGATGCGGGGTGTCACATTGTAGTCGTAGCTGATTGCCTGAACATGGTCATAGATGTCGGTTTTCCCGGATTCCAGGAAGGCACGCAGGGCGCTCAGGTCGTTGACGCTGACCCGGGAGAAGAGATTTGTGACGGTTTTCCACTCCCGGACCTCTGCATCCTGCTCCCCCTCCTCCTGCGCCTGCTTTTGGGGCATCAGGGCTGCCAGATTAAAGCTGGAATCGGTGATTTGGAGGGGGTAACTTTTCAATGTGTCCTCCTCCACGGACTGGATGTAGCGGTTGACACCCTTGGACATGGAGAGAATCATGGCGATGCCGATGATGCCGATGGAGCCGGCAAAGGCCACCAGCAGGGTCCTGACCTTTTTGGTCCGGAGATTGTTGAAGCTCAGGCTCAGGGCAGTCAGCAGAGACATGGAGGCCTTGCCCAGATTCCGATGAACCGGGGCCTGCCCGGCCTCAGGATGAAAGGGATCGGAATCATCCGTGATCTTTCCGTCCTTGAGCCGGACGATTCGTGTGGCGTACTGCTCCGCCAGCTCTGGGTTGTGGGTCACCATGACCACCAGCCGGTCTCGGGCGACCTCCTTCAGCAGATCCATGACCTGCAGGGAGGTTTCGCTGTCCAGAGCGCCGGTGGGTTCGTCCGCCAGCAGAATGTCCGGATCGTTTACCAGCGCCCGGGCAATGGCAACCCGCTGCATCTGCCCGCCGGAGAGCTGGGCGGGTTTTTTGTGGACGTGGGCCGCAAGCCCCACCTTGTCCAGTGCCTCCTTCGCCCGGCGGCGTCGTTCGCCCCGGGGGATACCGGAAATCGTCAGGGCCAGCTCCACGTTGGCAAGGATGGTCTGGTGGGGAATCAGATTGTAGCTCTGAAACACAAAGCCCACAGTGTGGTTGCGGTAGGAATCCCAGTCCCGGTTGGAATAGCGCCGGGTAGAGACACCGTTGATGACGAGCTC
>JAGAEW010000007.1 GCA_017612935.1 Oscillospiraceae bacterium | reverse complement strand
GAGGCTTGCAGCCGCTGCGCGGTGATCTGCCCCTGGTGCGAGCTCTGCGCGGACTGTTGCGGCGAAAACAGCCGGGAAGCAGGCTGCGACCATGGAATCTGCGTCATGGACCCCGACTGGGACACCCACTGGGCCGCGGAACATGCGGGCGAGCTGATGGCGAAGCTTTCGGTCGACAAGACCTCCGCAACGGTGAATGAGCCGATCACTTGGACGGCTGAGGCCGTCGGCGGGACCGGCACAGTACAGTACTCGTTCGTCGTCCACTGGTTGGACTCTGATTTGAACGAGGAGGAGCTCGTCTACGATGGCGGCTGGACGACAACGCCCGCCCTCACGTATACCCCCACGGTGCCCGGCGAATACGACATTTGGCTGAGCGTGAAGGACGAGGCGGGGAAAACTGCCGACGTGCAGGGCGCCCGGGTGGTGGTGCGCTACGCGGATGACTCCCTGCGGGTTCTGTCCGTGACCGCCGACAAGACCAACGCGGCCAAGGGCCAGACCATTACCTGGACTGCCGCGGTACAGGGCGGTACCGGCGACCGGCAATACCGCTTCGACGTCTACCGGGACACGGTGATCGTCTACAGCACAGATTTCGGTCCCTCCGAGCAGATTTCCTACCTGACCGAAAAGGGAGGCTCCTACAAGGCAAAGGTCCATGTGAAGGATGAAGCCGGATCAGAGGTCTCCAAGCTGGGCGACAGCGTTCCGGTGCTGGATATTCTCAGCGTGGTGCCCGATCAGACCAGTGCGGAAACCGGTGCGTTTGTCAGCTGGACGGTGACGCTTGTGGGCGAGACCACAGCCCGGCAGCTGCGCTTCAACCTTTGGAAGGATGGGCAGCTTGTCCAAGAGGGCTTTTTCGGCTTCACCCCCACCTACGGCTTCATTCTTTCTGAGCCGGGGGTCTACACCGTGAGAGTCTTCGTCCAGGACGTGAGCGGAACGCTGGAGCTGGAGGGCGAGCCGGTTACCGTCGGCCTGCCTGTGCCGGTTCTGACCGGGGATATCCAAAACGGGAAACAGGTCCTGCAATGGAACGAGCTGACCGGCGCGACGAGCTGCTATATTTACCGCCGGGACTACAGCGGAAGCGACTGGGGAACCTGGGCCATGAAAGCCAAAGTGACCGGGACGGCGTGGACAGACGAAACCGCCATCCCGGGGCGTCGGTATGAATATCGGATACGGGCGGAATGGGACGGCGCCCTTGGTGGCTATTCCAACACTCTAACAATGCCCCATCATAATCCCTTCACGGACGTGAGTGAGAGCGACGCCTTCTTTACCCCGGTCCTCTGGGCCTATTATCACGAGCCGCAGGTTACCGGCGGTACCACACCCACCACCTTCTCCCCGGAGCGGACCGTCAGGCGCAGCGACGCCATGGTGTTCTTCTGGGCGGCCAATGACAGACCCACGGTGGAAGCGGAAAGCAACCCCTTCAAGGATGTGAGTGATAAACACTGGGCCCATCAGGCTGTGATGTGGGCGGTGAAGAACAAGATAACCGGCGGCACCAGCCCCAATACCTTCACCCCCGACAAGTTCTGTTCCCGCAGCGAGATTCTCCAGTTCCTGTATGCCTCCATGGGCAAGCCCGGATACAGCATCGAAAACCCCTACTCTGATATCAATACCAACCAGTGGTACTACGACGGCGCCATCTGGGCCTACGAAAAAGGTCTGGAGAAGGGCGAGGCGGGCAAGTTCAACGCCGTGACCCCCTGCACCCGTGCCTTTGTGGTTACCTACCTCTATCGGTTCTTTACCGGCCTGGACCTGGACGAATAATTCCGGTTCCTGCCGCAGCGGGTTTTGGCCCTCGCGGCAGCCCGGGATATCGCCCTGCATTTCTCCCGGTCCCGAGCAAGAACGCATCTGAAAAGCGGCCGCCGACCGAAGGGCTGCGGACTACCCTTTTTGCCGATCGGTCCAGACACTGACAATTTCATCGCTGCGAAAGGCACCCGAGATTGGGTGCCTTTTGCGTTCCATTCCCCGCGCAGCGCTCTTTTCTCCAGCCTATTTCCCGCGAAAAAACAGCCGGAGCCCGCGGGCCGCGTCCACAGAACGTCGTCCGCGGAAATCCATCGCACTTTTTTCAAGGCGTACCATGCGCAATTCCCGCAAATCAGCCTGCGGGGAACCCGTCAGCCCCGGAAAAGCAGGAACCCCAGCTTCGGGTCCTCCCGAGCCGATAAGCCGGTCAGTTTCCAAATCTACACAAAAATATAATAGAATTCGCACAATCCCCGATTGACTTTTGCCCTGTTTTTTGATAGAATGGGTGCAGAAGTTGGACATCTTTAGTCAGTTGTCTGACAACCTCAAAAATCAGGGAGGCGTCCTATGAAAACTTATTGGGTCCTGGTTGGGAGCTTCGGCAGCGGCAAGAGCGAGCTGGCCCTGAATCTGGCTGTGCAAAAAGCCAAAGAGGGTCCCTGCACGCTGGTGGACCTGGACGTCATCAATCCCTATTTCCGCACCAGCGAGCGGGGCGACGTGCTGAAGCCCGCCGGGGTGGAGCTGATTATGCCCCCCTTCGCCCTGGACAAGATCGAGATCATGTCCCTGTCGGCGCAAGTCTTTTCCGTCTTCTCCCCCGGAGAAGGCAATGTAATTTTTGACATTGGCGGCGACGACGTGGGCTCCATCGCCCTGGGTCAGTACAAGGCCCGCTTTGACCGGATTCCTCCGGAGCGGATCAACGTCCTGTTCATCGTCAACTGCCTGCGGCCCACTGCCGCGGACTTTGACAGCGCGATGGATGTGCTGGCAAAGATTCAATACGTCTCCCGGCTGAAGGTGACGGGTATCGTCAACAACGCCAATCTGGCTGGAGAGACGGAGGTTTGCCACCTGGCGGAGGGCTACGCCCTGGCAAAGCAGCTTTCCGAGGCCACGGGGATCCCCGTTTGGGGCAGCTGCGGCACCCGGGAGGTCTTAAATTCGTTCAAACTGTACGTCAAAGAGCAGGGACTCGACCCGACGTACGTTGGAAGATACCAAGCGATCGAGGTGATGATGCACCGGAGCTGGGACAAGTTCCTGAAGGAAGGTCTTTAACAACGCAATCCATTTAGTTCGTCAACAATTATTGAAAGCGAGGAAATGCCATGATTAAAGTCACCATTCATGAAGACGTGTGCAAAAGCTGCGGCCTTTGCGTGCGTCTGTGCCCCAAGGGCGTGCTGGCCCTCCAGACGAAGCACCTGAACACCAAGGGTTACTACCCGGTTGAGGTTGCCAATCAGGAGGCCTGCATCGGCTGCCTGTCCTGCGCAATGACCTGCCCGGACGTTGCCATCGAGATCGAGAAATAAGGAGGAACGCTGTATGGCTAAGAAACTGATGAAGGGTTGCGAGGCCATTGCCGAAGCCGCAATCCAGGCGGGCTGCCGCTACTTCTTCGGCTACCCCATCACCCCGCAGAACGATATCCCCGAGTATATGTCCCGGCGTCTGCCCCAG
>JAGAEW010000037.1 GCA_017612935.1 Oscillospiraceae bacterium | reverse complement strand
CTGTCCCGGAAAAAGAGCTCCCTTCTGATTTCCGACCCCACCACCTCCTTTCTGTATGTGGAATCCATTCATCAGCTCCGCACCAAGGTAGAGCACGCCCAGCGGCATCATGGCTGCAAGCTTTTCTTAGTGGCCTCTGTGGGAGAAAACGAAGGCAAGTCCACCGTAGCCGCAAATCTGGCGCTCAGTCTGGCCCGCCGCAGCAACCGGGTTCTGCTGGTGGACTGCGACCTGAGGAAGGCCGCTCAACACCTGATTTTTGAGACAAAGCTGGACAGGAGCTATACCCTGACCTCTCTGCTCACAGGCTCTCTGGAACCGGAGGAGCTCGAGCAGGCGCTGCTGTACCGGAGATCGGAAAATCTGTTTTTCCTTTTTGCCGCCAACGTCAGACGCCACTCCGCGGATCTGCTGGGCTCCGATAAAATGCGGGAAGTTTTGGAGCAGCTCCGGGAGAGATTTGACTATATCATTCTGGATTCTTCTCCCATGGCCTTTTTCACGGACACAAAAATTCTCTGCAATCAGGCCGATGCCTCCATTCTGGTGGTGCGGCAGGATATGATCCCGGACCGGGCCATCAACGACGCCATCGACAGCCTCCGCCACTGCAAGGCCCGTTTCCTCGGCTATGTGTTTAACGATGTCCACTCCCTCAACCTTGCGGCGAGAATTTTTAGCGGACACCGGGACGGCTACGGTTACGGCTACGGCTACGGACGGGGCTATGGCTATGGGGCTTATCGGGGAGATTCCGACAATTACGGCTACGGGGCCAGCGGCGCCGACCGAGGCAGGACGGAGCCGTCCCGGGACCATGTGACGCTCTCCACGGCCCGAAAGAGGAACCCGGAGAAGGGAGAAAACTGAGATGAAAAAAAGAAAAGATCAGGGCGAATTTAACTTCTCCGTTTTCTGGCACAACTTTACCCGGGTGTTCTCCCGTCTGTTCTTCCTGCCCCTCATTCTGGGCCTTCTGCTGGGGGGATACCGGAATTACACCGTACAGAAAAACTACCGCCCAATTTATGAGATGTACTCCGTGTATCGCATCTTTGCCGGCCAGTCCGGAAGCATTGATCTGAACAGCCGGGGACATTATCTCGATACCAACGCCGCAAGCAATTTAGCGGCCTCCTATCCCTATCTGATGAACTCCGACAGCACCCGGCGCTACCTGCAGGAGCACTACGGTACCGCCACCTTGCCCGCCGCCGTCAGTTGCAGCGCCCATGCCACGCTGCTGACCCTGAACTCCAACGGAACCACGCCCCAGCGCACCATCGATGCGCTGCATATGGCAGCCGACGTATTCCCGAAGGCCGGGGTCAAAATCTTGGGTCCCTTCCAATTAGAGCTGTTCGAGGAGGGTCCCGAGCCCAGCGCTCCGATCAATCCCCCCCACCTTCTGCGAACCACCGCAAAATGGGCTCTGATCGGTCTGGCTCTGGGTCTGGCGCTGATTGCCCTGATGGCCGCTCTGCGGAAAACCGTTCACAACTCCGAGGATCTGCGGGAGCTGTTGAATGTTCCCTGTCTCGGCCTGCTTCCCCTGGTTCGCTTTAAGGCCAGGACCGGCTCCAATCACAGCGTGCTGCTGACAAACTCCCATCTGGACGAATCCTTCACGGAGGCGATTCGTTCGATCCGCTTTGAGCTTTTGAGGGAGCTGGAGCAGCACCCTCTGCAAGTGCTGATGGTCAACTCCACCAGCCCCAACGAGGGAAAGTCCACCATTTCCGCCAACCTCGCCCTCGCTCTGGCCGAGCAGGGATACCGGGTGATTTTGGTGGACTGCGACCTCAGAAAGCAATCTCTCAAGGAGCTTTTCGGCATCACAGAGCCCAGCCGCGGCATTGTGGAGCTGATTGCCTCCAATAATATGGATGTGGAGTCCGCTCTATTGCAGATTGAGGGCTCCCGGCTGCGGCTTCTGTGCGGCGACAAGCTGGCAGCCCAGCCGCTGAATTTTCTTTCCTCTCCAAGGCTGCAGGCGCTGATGGACCATCTGCGGGAAATGGCGGACTTCATCCTGATCGACACGCCCCCCAGCGGTCTGCTCTCCGACGCAGTCAGCCTCTGCGATTGGGTGGACGGTGCTCTCTATGTGGTTCGGCAGGACTTTGTTTCCCGCTCCGCCATTTTGAACAGCGCCTACAGCCTGCACAGCATGGATATCCGTCTTGTGGGCTGCGTGCTGAACCGGGCTCTGCGAAGCACCAGCGCCAGCGGCTACGGCTACGCCGGTTATAAGGGCTACGGTTACGGTTACGGCTATGGCTATGGCTACGGCAAACGCAAATACGGCAGCCGGGAGCCTCAGCAGAAGGAGCGCAACACCGACAGCCGAAGCATCCGCTATAAAAAGTGAATTGCGGCGCTCCCGCCGCAGCCTGACGCAAGTCGGCGCTGCGCCTGACGGGACACCTGTATCTTCAATAAAAAAATATTATTTGTAACTTAGGAGGTTACACCATGAAGATCTCGCAAAAGGCTCAACTCTGCACCCTCTCCCCCATGCGCAAGTTTACCCCCTATGCCATGGCCGCTGAGGCCGCCGGCAAGAAAATCTACAAGCTGAACATCGGCCAGCCGGACATCGAGACCCCTCCGGAGTTCTTTCAGGCTGTACAAAGCTTCTCCCAGAAGGTTCTGGCCTACGCCAACTCCCAGGGAACGGAATTCATGCTGGACGCTGTGGTAGACTACTACCGCCGCATCGGCGTCAACTACAGCAAGGAGGACATTCTCATCACCACCGGCGGCAGCGAGGCCCTGCAGATTCTCTTCCTCTGCATCCTCGATGAGGGCAGTGAGGTCATTGTGCCGGAGCCCTTCTACTCCAACTACAACACCTTCATCCGCGCGGCCGGCGGCGTGATCCGTCCCCTGTCCACCTGCCCCGAGGAGGACTACAACTACGCCAGCCGCGAAAAGATGGAAGCCCTCATCAACGAAAAGACCCGGGCCATCGCCATCATCAATCCCCAGAACCCCACCGGCAACGTCCTGACGGAACAGGAGCTGCGCCTGATTGCCGACGTGGCCAAGGAGCACAATCTGTACCTGATCTGCGACGAGGTATACCGGGAGTTCGTCTATGACACCGACAACGTCCTGTGCGCCGGCAAGTTCCGGGATGTGGACGACAACGTCGTGGTCATCGACTCCGTTTCCAAGCGTTTCTCCGCCTGCGGCGCCAGAATCGGCATGCTGATCTCCCGCAACCGGGAGCTCATGGCCCAGGCTCTGAAGTTCTGCCAGGGTCGTCTTTGTACCACCACGCTGGAGCAGGTGGGTGCCGCTGCCCTCTACTCCGTCGGCCCCGAGTACTTCGCCAAGGTTCGTGAGGAGTACCGCCGCCGCCGCGACATCTGCTACCGCAAGCTCACCGCCATTCCCGGCGTGGTCTGCGCAAAGCCCATGGGCGCCTGCTATGTGATGGCGAAGCTGCCCATCGACAATGCCGACGAGTTTATGAAGTTCATGCTGACAGAGTTTGAAGACAAGGGCGAGACTGTCATGTGCGCCCCTGCCGCCGGCTTCTACGCCACCCCCGGCTGTGGCATCAACGAGATCCGCATTGCCTACGTTCTGAAGGAAAAGGATCTGGAGCGGGCTCTGGATCTACTGGCCATGGGCATCGAAGCTTACAACAAGCGCAAGTAATTCCCCCGTTTGTTGCACCGGGGCCGGAGGAACACTTCCTTCGGCCCCGGGTTTGGGAAAAGGCCCCGGCTTGTGACCCCGGCGGCTTAGTTCGCTCCGGCCCAAAGCCGGGGGATTGCTCCGGCGAATCTGTCGATTTTCCCCGGAAACGCCCTCATTTTTTTGGAACAAATGCCAGGCTTGTATTCTTTTGGGAAATATGCTATGATACAAAGGTCCCTCGGAGAGTAGGGCGTGCGCGTCGGGTTTTTCCCGGTAGTGCCATTGGATGGGAGGTTGCCAATGGACGAAAAGCCGCAGGGCTTGCGATGCACGTTCGCCGCCGCTCCGAAATTTCGCAAGGGACCAAACCTCCTCCCCAACTGGAGGATTTTTTTATGTTCAAAGAAAGACAAACCCCCTTTACCCTCGACGTCCGAACCCTTGTCGTTCTCGCCATGCTGACCGCCATGGAAATCGTCTTGAACCGCTTTCTATCCATCAATACCCCTATCTTGAAGATCGGTTTCAATTTTGTTCCCGTCGCCATCGCCGCCATGCTCTATGGCCCCCTGGGCGGCGCCATTGTGGGAGGCCTCGGAGATTACATCGGTGCAATCCTGTTCCCAATCGGGCCATATTTCGCTGGCTTCACTGTCACTGCAATCCTTACCGGCGTTGTCCTTGGCCTGTTTCTACATAAAGATGTGGAATCCTCCAAATGGTTCACCCTTCGGACGGCAGTCGCAGTTGGAATCAACAATTTGATTTTGAGCCTGTTTCTGAATACCTATTGGCTGTACTATCTCTACATCGGCACGGAAAAGGCCGCTCCCTATTGGGATATTCTGGTTCCGAGATTCGTCCAGTGTGCGATTTTGATTCCCGTGCAGTTTGCTGTGATTCTCGCCATTGCCCCGGCAATACACCATTTTAAGCAGCAGCTTCGGATGGTTTAAGCCATGAGCGAAACGATGCGCTATGACGAAGCCCTGCAATACATCCACGCCGTGTGCTGGAAGGGATCCGTACCGGGACTGGAACGGATCACAGAACTGATGCAGCGCCTCGGAAATCCCGAAAAAGAGCTGAAATTTATCCATATTGTCGGAACCAACGGCAAGGGCAGCACTGCCGCCATGCTGGCCTCGGTGCTGAAGGAAGCCGGCTACCGAACCGGTCTGTTCACCTCTCCCTATGTGGTGGACTTCCGGGAGCGGATGCAGATGGACGGAGAGATGATCCCCCCCGAGGAGCTGGCCGCCGAAACCGAGGCGGTAAAGCCCTTTGCCGACGCCATGGCGGACGCTCCCACGGAGTTTGAGCTCATTACCGCCATTGCCCTGCGCTGGTTCGCCCGACGGGGTGCTCAGATTGTGGTGTTGGAGGCGGGCATGGGAGGCGCGCTGGACTCTACCAACGTGATCCCGGCGCCGGAGGCGGCGGTGTTCACCAACATCGGCCTGGATCACACGGAGTTTCTCGGAGACACGGTGGAGGCCATCGCCCGCACCAAGGCCGGGATTCTCAAGCCCGGCTGCGCCGCCGCTCTGTATCCCAACGAGCCTGCTGTTTGCGAGATCATCGAGGATTTGTGCCGGTCGATGCACATTCCCCTCTACCACGCCGACCCGCTGGTGCTGGTTCCCCTGGAGCATGATCTGAGGGGACAGCACTTCCGCTGGGGGAAGCTGAATCTGGCGCTGCCCCTGCTGGGGGAACATCAGCGCCGGAACCTCTGTCTCGTGCTGGCGGTCATTGAGCTGCTGCGGGATCGGAACTGGCTGATTCCCGACAGCGCCATCCGGACGGGCATTGCCGCTGTGCACTGGCCCGGACGCTTCGAACTCCTGGGACGGGATCCCCTCTTCGTGCTGGACGGCGGCCACAATCCCCAGTGCATGGATGCTCTTTGGGAAGCCGCCAATCGCTACCTGGCCGGAAAGCCTCTGACTGTCATTACCGGCGTACTGGCGGACAAGGACTACGCCTCCATGTATGACCGCACCGGGGAGCTCGCCACCCGCTTCTTTACCCTGACCCCGCCCAATCCCCGGGCGCTGGACGCTGCTGCCCTGGGAGCCCTGCTGGAGCAATACGGCAAGCCTGTCACAGTCTGCCATAGCCCCCAGGAGGCTGTCAAACTGGCGCTGGCCGCTACACCTCCCGCGGGCGCGGTACTCGCCTACGGCTCCCTCTACCTGGCGGCGGACATCCGCTCCGCCTATCTGGAGCTCTGCGGCAACGGAAGCTCTGATGCGATACTTCAATAAAGGCCCACAGCATCCCACACCGATTTCAGGGAAAACGGTGTGGGATGCTTCGTATGATGCAGGAACGAATTCCTTCCTTGAAAAAACCGTATCAAAAGACCGACCCCGATGTCCCGCGGCCGCCGAAGCCCTCCTCCACCACT
>JAGAEW010000006.1 GCA_017612935.1 Oscillospiraceae bacterium | reverse complement strand
GTCGCGCCAATACCGTAAACTGTCACAAACGCATTGCCGCCGACATGATACAGGCGCCCCGCACACCGCTTTCGGCCAGCTCCGGCAGCCGCTCCGGGGTAATTCCTCCAATGGCATAAACCGGCAGCTCCGTCCGGCCGCAGAGCTCCCGCAGAAATGCCACACCCCGGGGCGGGAGACCCGGTTTGCAAGCCGTCGCAAACACGTGCCCCGCCGTGACATAGCTCACTCCGCAGCGCTCCGCCTGCTCCAACTGCTCCGGACTGTGTACGGAGCTACCCACCATGGCAAACTCCCGGCAGAGGGCTTCTGACAGTTGTCCCAGGGGCAGATGCAGGGAGGACAGGCCAAGGGCTCTCGCGGTCTGAGGATATTGGTGGATCATCAGCTCTACCCCACAGGCTTCGCAGGCCAAAAGGACTTTCTCCGCCAGCGCCGTATAATCCTCGGCGGAGAGATCCTTCTCCCGGAGAATCACCCGCCGGATGTCCGCTTGTCGGATGCGGGGAATCTGCTCCCAGAGGGGGCGTGGGCACAAGGCTCGCGCCGTGACGGCAATCAACTCCAACGCATCAGATGTAGACATAATCGTTCAAAACCGGCTGCAGACCGCGCCTCCGAATCGCGGCAATCACTTCCTCCAACGAGCGCTCGTCGCTGATTTCGAACTGGGCGTCTCCCACGCCCTCTGATGCTTCTTTCGTGTGACTGCCGATGCCCGTGCTGACCCCGGCAGAAATCTTGGTGGCGCACATTCCGATCACATGATCCCGGAATTCCGCCCGCTCCCGGGTGGAAATCGTCAGCCCTGCAAAGGGCATGAAAATCCGGTAGGCACACATGATCTGCAAAAGCTGCCGCTCGTGTACGTCCTTCGGGTTGATTTGATCGTTGTTGATAATCGGACGCAGCCGGGGGCAACTGAAGGAAATTTCTGCGTGGGGGTAGGCCCGCTGGATCAAATAGGCGTGGGTCCCCACGGCAAAGGCGTCCTTGCGGAAATCCGAGAGCCCCAGCAGGGCGGCAAAGGCCACACCCCGCATTCCTCCGCGGAGGGCCCGCTCCTGTGCGTTCAGACGGTATGGGAACACACGCTTGTGTCCTGCCAGATGCAGCTGTGCATAGCGCTCACTGTCGTAAGTCTCCTGAAACACCGTCACATAGTCTGCACCGCAGCTATGAACGTAGGCGTATTCGTCTGTGTTCATGGGATACACTTCGATTCCCACGTTCTTAAAAAACTCCCGGGCAATCGTGCAGGCACGACCGATGTATTCCACGTTGCTCATGCCGCGACTTTCCCCCGTCAAAATCAGTACTTCTTCCATCCCGGTTTTCGCAATGGCTTCCATTTCCCGGCGGATACCGGCTTCGTCCAGCTTCGCCCGGCGGATGTTGTTTGTGCAGTTGAAGCCGCAGTAGATACAGTGGTTTTCGCAGTAGTTTGAGATATACAAGGGCGTAAACAGCAGAACGGAGCTTCCGAAATGCTTGTGGGTTTCCTCCGTCGCCCGTCGGGCCATCGCCTCCAGAAAGGGTTCTGCGGCGGGAGAAAGGAGCGCTCCAAAATCCTCCAGGCTTGGATATTCCGCTGTAAGGGCCTGCTCCACGTCTGCGGCAGAATAATGCCGACAGTTGTAGTTCTCCATAGCCTGAACTACCCGGGCTCCAATTTCGGAATCCTCCAGCACCTCCATACCCGGAAGATACTGCATATGATCGCGCATATTCGATTCCTCCCTCACGCCTGAATGAATCCCGTCAGGGGCGAAGAGGCTGCCCCGTGATCCAGTACCCGTCCTGTTCCGGCTAAAAACGCGGTTCTTCCGGCGATAATTGCGTGGCGGAAGGCCTTCGCCATTTCCACAATATTACCGGCGGTGGCAATGGCCGTGTTTGCCATAATGGCAGCCGCTCCCAGTTCCATCGCTTCGCAGGCCTGGGAGGGCTTGCCGATTCCTGCGTCCACAATGATCGGCAGATCAATTTCCTCGATCAGAATGCGGATAAACTGCCTGGTTGCAAGTCCTTGATTGGAGCCGATGGGGGCAGCCAGCGGCATAATCGCAGCGGCCCCGGCGTTTACCATGTCCCGGGCTGCATTGAGATCGGGATACATATAAGGAAGCGGAATAAAGCCATCCTTTGCCAGTTGCTCACAGGCCTTCGCTGTCTCATAGTTGTCCGGCAGCAGATATTTTGAGTCGTGGATCACTTCAATTTTTACAAATTCCCCGCATCCGGCTTCCCGGGCCAGTCTTGCGATTTTCACCGCTTCTTCCGCATTTCTTGCGCCGGAGGTGTTGGGCAGCAGCGTCACCCCGGCGGGAATATGCTCTAAAATATTCCCGTGAAAGCTGTTGACGCGCCGCAGCGCAAGGGTTACAATCTCAGCCCCTGCGTGTTCCACGGCTGCGTGAATCAGACCCAGATCAAACTTGCCGGATCCCAGAATAAAACGGGAGGAAAATTCATGTCCCCCCAGAATCAACTTGTCACTCATGTTTGTTCGCTCCTTCCAGAATGATTTCGATTGCCCGGGATGCCATATGTCCAGCACAGATTATGACACGGGAGGCCGTCAGCCCCACACCGTCTGCCACATCTGTTTTTCCGTCCCCGCAGAGGGTCAGTTTCGGCGTAATGCGGCGGGTCGTAATGGCGTTTGCGTTGCCATAGCCTGCCATTCCGCTGCCGCTGATGAGCTCTACCTCGGGCATTTGCTCCAGAACCGTGTTCACCAGCATCGCCTTCTGCTCCGGCAAATCAAAGGCTTCTATGATAATTTCGCAGTCCCCAAAGAGCTCGGCGCAATTTGTCGCCGTGACCCGGACGCAGTGCGATGTAATCTCGCAGAAGGGATTGATTTCCCGCAACAGCTCCGGGAGCACTTCAGCTTTCTTTCTGCCGATCTGAGAAAGCGTATAGAGCTGCCGGTTGAGGTTGGAAAGCTCCACGCTGTCAAAATCCGCCAGCACCAACGATCCAACCCCGCTGCGAACAAGAGCCGCCGCAATGTTGGAGCCGAGGCCGCCCAGGCCCGCAATTCCTACATGGGCCTGTTTCAGAATGCCGTAAATCGGCCGATTGTTTCGCGAATCTACCGCAGCGGCAAAGTCTGCTTCTGTAATCTGCATCGTCTCAGCCGCCTCCCACAAAACCGATGATGTCTACTTCCTCGCCATCCTGTAAAACCCTGCCAAAGTTTGCCTTCGGCAGAATTTCCCCGCCGACCATAACCGCTGTCCGGGCCGGATTCAAATTCATGTGCTCCAGCAGCACTGCGACGGTCTTTCCGGCCGCATCCTGCGGCACTCCGTTAATTTTGACCATAAGCGCTCTCCTTTTTTAAGTCCGACAAAAAAGACAGCACGCCCGGGGCCTGCACCGATGGTGGTACACCCCGGACGCGCTGTTTCACGTCTGTTCACATTTATAGCACGAAACATCGCTTTTGTCAAGAAATCTTTTACAGCTTCAATACAGCCTTAGTAAATTACAACGCTATGATCTGGAAATGCCTTTGTGTCTTGTGCTTCCGCGTGCTGACGATCCATTTCATCTCGAATAATGTCGGCTTGGTCGTAATCCTCCGGACGAAGAACAAGAAGGTGCTGATGGATTGGCCCTGGAAATTCCAGACTGTTGACCCAAACGCCTCTGCATTGAAACTGCAGACACAGCAGGGCAAGGGCGCGCAGCTCGAAGGAATAACAGTAAAATCTGGCGGCCCATAGGGAATCTACGTCGTCGGGCAGATGGAACAGCAGGGACTTTAATTGCTCGATTGCTTCAGCGGAATCGCCCTGAATCCGTACTACATGACGAACCGGAATCCCCTTGTTCTCGCAGTATCTTCTGCAGTTTTCCTCTTGAAGTACGGCAGAAAGGCCGTAAAGCTCGTCTGGCGCGTCCCGAAGAAACAACATTGCACCGCGGTGCTTGTGGGGTGGAAGATAACGCATTTAAATCAGCCGAGGTGCGGCCTCGACCCTCCTTTCGGTTTACATGTGAATGGAAAGAGTTCCTCGTCTTTCCGGCCCGGAGGCGCTTTGCCGGTGCGACGCTTCATAAAATTCCAATGTCAGCTTTTTTTGGCAGACAAGATAAGCCGGGAGATCCCTTTGGATTCGAAAAAATTTTTAATCCGAGAGAACGTGGGATCAAAACAGCTGTCAAAAACTATGGGCTTCCCCTGAAGCTGAAAATATATACTTGATGAATTTGGGCGGCTTTGTTTTCCAAAACAGACAGCAGCGAGGACTGTTCCAGAGCAAAATCTGCTCTGCCTACAGATATTATAGCATAAAACTTCGAAAATACAAGGGGAAGGTATGAGCTGGATTTGCCCGCATAAACTCAAGCAGAAGGGAGGAAGGAAAATGCATTCTGTTACAAAGCGATGCGGTCGTAGGGAGAATCACACAAGGACCCTGAGGGAAGTCGGTTTTTCTGTGCTGATTGCCGCGCTGCTGTTGACAGTTAATTTGATTGTGAGTGTTTTGCTGGTGCAGGAAAACACGCTGCAATTAAAACAACTGCCGATAGTATCCAAGCTCGGGCTTTTTTTCTCGGTTCTGGTGGGCGCTCTGATCTGTGCAAGACGAGTTAGGCACAGCAAATTGATTTGTGCCATGGGAACCGGAGTTGGAATTGGCCTGGCTGTGACAATCATCGGCCTCACAGCAGGGGAGGGGAACGCCATCTCCCTCTGGCCTGCGGCCCTGATCCTCTGCGGCGCGGCAATCCTCGGGGGGCTACTTGGGGCAAGACAGAAACGCCGCGGTTATATGTAGACGGCGTTTGTGCTTATTGCCGAAAGAAAAACAGGCATTTTGGGCCAGAGCTTTACAAGATATGGTAGCAAAAAAAGCGGTCCGACCACCAAACCTTGCTATCGTTCATTAGTTGACATAACGTTGTTGACATAATATATGTTAATAATTCACAAAAATGCAGTGTTTGGAGAATAACTCTTGAAAAATAAGCACAATTCGAGTATATTAGCAGGGTAACAAATGTGTTACAAGTGGTGAAAATAATGAAACACTTTTATTTGTGCCCCCTGCCTTTTCTGAACACAATATCTTGTTTCAGAGGTGGAAAATGACACAAATTCGACAGCAATTCCAATCCCTGCCCTTTCGAAGGGAACTGTGCGGGAACCTGACAGGCGCTCTTTTATTGGGTTCTGTGCTGGGGGCCTTGTGCGCCAAGTGCTTCGATCCTGCTGTGATCAGACAGTTCGGGCTCTTTTCTGCCCAGTCGCTTTGCGCTGTACCCGTGATTCGCAGATTACTGCGTGCCGCCTTGTTGCCGAGCTTTCTTAGTCTTCTGCTGGTCAGCCGAAAGCGCAACGGTTTTTTCCCACTGTTTTTTCTTAAGGGCTTTCTTATGACGGTGGTTCTCTGCGGTCTTTTGACTGCGGAGCCCGGAGGCTGGCGATGCCTGGCTGCAATTTTGGTGGAAAATGCTCTTTCTTTGCCGATGCTGCTGTTTACTGCCGCTGTCTGGCGGGAGGAGACTACAGGGCAATGTCCGCATCTGTTTCTGCTGAGCTTTGTTTCCTTCTTCAGCCTTTTTGGAGCCCTGTTGGCTGGAATGATTGTCTCATAGAGCGGTTGAAACAATTCGAATTCAGTGGGGGATTGGAATTGCGGAAAATACGGCCTCCTCCGATGTTGCGGCAGCTGAGCTTGCGCCATTGGGGACTGCGTGCCGATCTTTCACCGGGGGTGCTTACGTATGATTTTCAAGAAAGAGATTCCGGCTTATGAATGACTTTATCAATCTGTATGAATCCTATCTGCTGAAAGAGAAGCAGGCTTCCGCCAATACGGTAGCCTCTTACATGCGGGATATCAAACAATTTGATACATATGTTGCCCAGATGCTGGAGTGTCCTCTCGAGCAGATTACGGCGGATCAGGCGACGGTTTACTTTGCCTGGCTTACCAACAACGGTAAGTCCTTAGCCACCGTTACAAGAAGCCTGGCTTCGCTCAAGGGCTTTTATACCTTCTTGATCAACCGCGGTCTGGCGGAGCACAATCCGGTCAAAGCGGTTCATCTGGCGAAGGTGGAAAAAAAGCTTCCGCAAATTTTGACGGGCCGGGAGGTTGAACTGCTTTTGCAGCAACCCCAGTGCACTGATCCCAAGGGGTTTCGGGATAAGGCTATGCTGGAGCTGCTGTATGCGACGGGAATTCGTGTCAGTGAGCTGATTTCCCTGAATGTGGAGGATGTAAATCTGCTGGCAGGATTTATTCGCTGCTCCGGCAACGGTAAAACCAGAATGATTCCCCTGTATGCGGCGGCGGTTCGGGCAATTCAGACCTATATGACCCAGATTCGACCCAATATGATTGCAGATCCGACCGAGCAGGCGCTCTTTGTCAATTTGAGCGGTGAACGGATGTCACGTCAGGGCTTTTGGAAAATCATCAAACATTACCAGCAAACGGCGAATATTCAAAAGGAGATTACCCCCCATACCCTTCGCCACAGCTTTGCAGCTCATCTGCTGGAGAACGGTGCCGACCTCCGTTCTATTCAGGAAATGCTCGGCCACAGCGACATCTCATCCACACAGATTTATACGCAGATCGTTAAACAGAATCTTAAATCCGTCTATAACAAGTTCCATCCCAAGGCATAAACAGACTGTCGAGCATTCGCTTGGTGGTCTGTTTTTTTCGTTTCTTCGACTTGTACTTCCAGGGTCCGTGGACAACACAGCGCTGATTTCCGGGTAGTCTCCGGGTAGTCTTTTTTTTAATATTTTCTATAAATTTTCCATTGATTTATGGAAGAAAAAGTGTTATAATTAGAATAAATCTGGAATATTGTCTAAAAGTTGACCAGACAATGATGTTTTTTTGTCGCATACTGATAGTGCGTGACGATGGTGAAATCTTCGTGTGGGAAGTCCAATTGCGTCGATTTGGCAAACCGGGTACAGGGGCCTTGAGGACAAAAAAGTTAGGGGGGTGATTCGATGAAGACGTACCGGGGAAGACGAAATCCTAAGACAATTCGGGTTGCATGTTTACTCTTGCTGGACTTCGTTTGGCTACATTTCAGCTCCCTGTTGGCCTTGCTGATGCTTTTTGACTTCAACTGGAGCAAGCTGGTTTCTCATGCCTTTATGTCGTACTATTGGAGCTACAGCTTCATCTGCGCCGCTGCCGGAATTCTGATCTTTATTCCCTTTAAGCTCTACAACAGCTTATGGCAGTTTGCGAGCATTGACGAGCTGCTTCATCTCGTATTGGCCGGCGTAATGGTCAGTATTATGCGTTTTGTCGTGAATCAACTGGGAATTACGGATTTTCCCGTCAGCTTTCCCTTGATCAGCGGGATCCTACTGATTTCCATGGTCGGTCTAAGCAGGCTTGGATATCGAATTCTGCGGAACAAGTTTGAACCGAAAAACCGTCCCAAGCAGCTTCGCACGCTGCTGATCGGTGCGGGAAATGCCGGAGCAATGGTGCTGCGGGAATTCCAGACCAGTATTAAATCCACAAATCAAGTTGTGGCCATTGTTGACGACGATTCCGCCAAACGGGGGACCTATCTGCGGGGCGTGAAAATTTTGGGCAATCGTTTTGATATTACGTCGATTGTTGAGAAACTTGACATTGAGGAAATCATCCTTGCCATTCCAACTGCGAGAGTCAAGGACAGACGGGAGATTATCAGCCTGTGTCAGCAGACTCGCTGCCGCTTGAAAATGTTGCCGGGACTGTTTCAGTTGGCGAACGGCGAGGTTTCTTTACAGCGGGTTCGAAATGTGGACGTGCTGGATCTGCTCGGCCGCGACAGCGTGCAGGTGGATCTCTCGACGATTTCTGCTTACATTCGGGAAAAGACCGTCCTTGTGACGGGGGGTGGCGGGTCTATCGGCAGCGAGCTCTGCAGACAGATTGCAAAAAACCAACCGAGGATGTTGATTATTTTTGATATTTATGAAAATAATGCCTATGAAATCCAGCAGGAGCTGCAGCGTTCCTTCCCGGAACTGAATCTGAAAACCCTGGTCGGCTCTGTCCGGGATAAAGATCGGGTGGATATGGTCTTCTCGGAATTTCATCCTGATCTTGTGTTCCATGCCGCCGCCCACAAACATGTTCCTTTGATGGAGGACAGCCCGAATGAGGCTGTGAAAAATAACGTATTCGGCACCCTGAATGTCGCATCTGCCGCAAATCGATATCATGCCGGGAAATTTGTTTTGATTTCCACCGATAAGGCGGTTAATCCCACGAATATCATGGGCGCAACCAAGCGTATTTGTGAAATGATTGTACAGACTATGTCCACACATTCCGAAACAGTATTTGTGGCGGTTCGTTTTGGAAATGTTCTGGGCAGCAACGGCAGTGTGATCCCGCTGTTCAAAAAACAGATTGCCGAAGGAGGTCCGGTTACAGTAACCCACAAGGACATCATTCGGTTTTTTATGACAATCCCGGAGGCGGTTTCTCTGGTGCTTCAGGCGGGGGCCCTTGCAAAGCGCGGTGAGATTTTTGTTTTGGATATGGGTGAGCCTGTCAAAATTGATGATTTGGCCCGAAATATGATCCGTCTTTCCGGCTTCGAGCCTGACGTGGACATTGAGATTCAGTATACCGGCCTGCGGCCCGGCGAGAAACTTTTTGAGGAAATGCTGATGAAGGAGGAGGGGCTGCAAACGACGGAAAATGAGCTGATTCATATTGGAAGGCCCCTGGAAATCAACGAGATTGAATTTTACCGACAGCTGGAAGCACTCCGCCGCGCCTGCGAGGAAAACAACCCGGATATTATGGGGCTTGTGGCGGAAATCGTAACGACCTATCACAGAGCATCCGTTGCTGTATAGAGCATATTCCAGGGCAACACTGCACAAAGTTTGTGCAGTGTTGCCTTATTTTTGAAAGAAATTATAATTTTACAAAAGGCGCATATACTGCTATCGGGTGATATAAATGAAGAAAGGAAGAATAAAAACCTACTTGTTGTGGCTTGGTCTGACAGAGGCGGTTGGTGCGCTGTCCGGCTGGCTGACACGGGACGGAATGGAACTCTATAAATCTCAGGTGATTAAGCCGGCACTCTCACCGCCGCCCATTGTTTTCCCGATTGTGTGGGGCATTTTATACGGACTGATGGGAATCGGTATGGCGAGAGTCACGCTTTCAGCCCGGAGTGAGGAGCGGACGG
>JAGAEW010000036.1 GCA_017612935.1 Oscillospiraceae bacterium | reverse complement strand
GCGGTTGCCTTTGCAGCCGGGATCTGCAGTTTGATATAGCCAGTAACTTTTTGTGCCATGATAAGCACCTCCTGATATATAGTGGTAATTTGGCGGGGCATGGCCCCTCCCACGTTCTGACCGCTCCAAAGCAGTCGGTTCAATCGGAGATGACCTCCACCTGATCGAGCTCCAGCTCAATCGGGGTTTCGCGCCCGAACATGGAAACGACGACGCGAACACTGTTTTTGTCGAGATCCAGAGCCTCCACTCTGCCGGTAAAGGAGGTCAGAGGACCGTCCGCGATGCGGACCGTGTCGCCGACCTTGTAATTGACCACAATCTCATGGCGCTCTACGCCCCACTGAATGGTCTCCTTTTCGCTCAGAGGAGAGGGATTGGTGCTGCTCGCACCAACGAAGCCCGTAACGCCGCGAACATTGCGAACGATATACCAGGTTTCGCTGTTCATAACCATTTTGATCAGAACATAGCCGGGAAACAGCTTACGCTCATAGGTCTTGGGTCCGTTTTCCGTCACCTCCGTGACAGTCTCCATCGGAATGGCTACCTCACAGAGCACGTCCTGAAGCGAACGGTTTTCAATGGTTTTTTCGATGGTCGCCTTGACCGTATTCTCGTAACCGGAATAGGTCTGGACAACGTACCACTGTGCGTTTTCTGCCATCGCTGTTTACCCGATCGCGCCGAGCAGAGCGAGAATGCCCTGATAGGCCAGGTAATCGATCAAGCCGATGACCAACGCCAGAGCAACGGAAACCGCGATGACGATGACGGTATTGTTGAGAACCTGGGGCCAGGTCGGCCAAACGACCTTATTGAGCTCGCTCTTCATGCCGCGGAACCATTTGCTCAGGCTCGAGCCGCTGCTCTGGGATGTTTTTTCCTGTTTGACTTCAGCCATGACTGTTCTCCCTCCCGTTTACTTCGTCTCGGTGTGAAGCGTGTGCTTTCTGCAGAATCTGCAATACTTCTTCATTTCGAGACGGTCCGGGTCGTTCTTCTTGTTCTTCATAGAGTTGTAGTTTCTCTGCTTGCACTCGGAACATCTGAGCGTGATCTTAACGCGCATTACGGCACCTCCTTATTTGCCTCCCTGTATCACCACGGCTATAGAAAGATTTAGCAGGGCGCAAGCACCCTTCCGCAGCTGAAAAAGACGCACAAAAAAAAGCCCTTTTTCACAGGTGAATGTATCGTACCATAAAAAGCCCCCCCTGTCAATCATTTTTTCGTTTTTCTGAAAAAAAGATTGACAGAAGCGCCAAAACCCGATACGATGAAACAAAAAATAACAAGGCGCAAGTCGCAAAAGGCAGATTCTGCAGGAGAAAACACGTCCGCAGCGATGCAGGGACAGGTCATTTACGGCGCGTTTCACGCTTGTTTTCAGCCGCATCCCCTCTTGCGACAAACGCAATAACAAAAAAGCAGGAGGTTCCCATGAAAATTCTTGCCATTGACTACGGCGACGCCAGAACCGGGGTAGCCGTGTCGGATCTGACGGGCTCCATCGTCGGCTTCACCACAGTCATTCACAGTTGGAACCGGGAAAAGACCCTCACAGAGCTGATTCGCCTCGTCCGCGAGCAGGGCGCAGAGGGCGTCGTCATGGGCTTTCCCCGGAATATGGACGGCTCCGAAGGGCCCCGGGCCGAGCTCTACCGCGCCTTCGCGGCGGATCTGGAGGCTGCCCTGGAGATGCCTGTCCGCCTCTGGGACGAGCGCAGAACCACGGTGGAGGCCCACAACATCCTCTCCGAAACGGGATACCACGGCAAAAAACGGAAGAACACCGTAGACGCCGTGGCTGCCAGCCTGATCTTGGAGGGGTATCTCGCCTATCTGCGGCTGCACCCGGAAGCATAACACAGCCCTGGAACCGGCACACAGACGGAAATCGACAGAGCTCTGCGCTGTAGCGGCCCACAGCGCTACGCCAGCTTTGCCAGGCAAAGCATTCCCTGCGGAACGCTGCTTGAAACCATGCCTTCGAACAAGCCGTAAGCCATGTGTTACCTGACCATTGGCAGATCCCTACATTGCTTGCGATGCTTTCGCGTCCGTTCGCTCCTGATACTTCCCCTCCAGCAATCCCATACACAGCCAGAGGAAGGGCATAATGATGATGGAAGAAAAGCAGAACAGCATGGCGCAGAGGAGGCAGGCAAGACCGCTGCCCAGGGCCGCAATGCTGCAATCGGAGCGTCCTTTGACCCAGTGGCTCATGCAAAGGCCCACCAGCGTCAGCCAGCTCAAAAGGGCCGGAAGACCCTGGCAGTAGAGAATGTGCACGGGATAACAGTGGGCGTCCGTTATGACGGCGGTGATCGCATTGCCTGCGGCGTTGTAGACAACATTGCCCAGCTCGTCCCGGCGGACAAAGGGCTCCAGGCCGGAAAACCGGGCCATATCCGGCCCCACCCCGGTAAGCAGACGGTTCGGAATTCGTTCCAGCATCTGCCGCCAAATGAAGAAGCGGCCGGTGCCGAAGCTGTCCTCCGCCCTGCCGTGGAGGATCTCGTGGAGCTCATGGAGAAACTTCACCGGCAGATCAACGGCCCAGAGCAGCGCAATTCCCGTCACGGCCAAAATGCCATAGCTCAGCAGCAGCCATTTGCGCTTTTCGTCCGGGCAGCGCACCAGCAGCGTCAGAGCCGTCCCCGCCGCCAGTCCCACCAGGCCGCAGAGCACCCGCAGCCAGACCAAAAGGCCCACGCAGCCCAGAGCCAGCAGCCAGCAGGGCCAGGTCCGGCGAAGCTGTTTGCCCAGCGCAGGAATCACCAGCAGGGGAATCACCAGTGCGAGCAGAGCGGACACCAGATCCACATTGCCGACGCTTCCCGCGTAGGCGCCCTGATACTGTTTGCCATAGCCGTCGTAGAAGCTCTGGCCCTCCGGATACAGGGAAAGCGGGTTTTTCCCCAGGGCCTGCAGCAGGCAGAGCAGGCAAAACAGCCCCATTGACCAGAGCAGGACCTTCCACAGCCTCCGCGTTGGGACGCCCCAGCGGGAAGTCACCAGAAAGAGCAGCACGTAGAGGCCGAGGGTCAGCGTCGCCTCGTGGCTTTTGGAAGAATACCAGGCGTTGGCCTGATAGGGGGAAGCCGCCGCAGAAATCACCGTGAAAAACAAAAACAACAGGGCCGCAATCTGGCTCGGGCTCAAGGAAGTCAGGGGCTTTCCCTGCTTTCTCCACGCCCAGAGCTCCACACCGAGGCGAATTGCCCCGTAAAACAGCAGAATCCCCATCAGGACAAAAAACAACGTGGTTTTTGTTTCAGAGATTTGACTGTACATTCCCAGCCGTTCCGACCCCCTCAGGGGGATGAACAGCAGATACAGCGCCAGAAAGCCCCCCAACAGAAGCTCCATCCACACGTCCAGCAGAGAGGGCTTTTGCTTCAGAGCTCTGCCCTGCGCCCGGTTTTTTCCCGATCGTTTACCCATAGACACGTCCTCTTTTCCACGGAGACCCCGCTCCTTCATTCTCTCGAAGAAACGCCTCTCCAGCAGCGCCGGAGAGGCGTATGCAGCGGATCATTCCTCGGGCGCAAATTCTTCCTTTCCCACACCGCAGAGCTCGCAGGCAAAATCCTCGGGCAGATCTTCCCACTTCACACCGGCCTCCTCCTCGTCGTAGACCCAGCCGCAAAGCTTGCAAACATATTTCATAATCCGTTCCTCCTTTGTTTTATCGGAGCAAGCCGTGCTCCTTTCCGTATATTATAACATCCGTCCGGGTGTTTTGCAAGGGCTGCGCCGCGAATTGTGGGGGGGCCCAAAGAAAAAAGAGGCTTTCACGCCCCGAAAAAGCCGACAAAAAAAATGGTTTCTTTTTTTGCTGAAATATTGTACAATACCGATACGGGACGGAGCTCCGTCCCACCGACGGATCAAGGAGTGGAAATACAATGGAGCTATGCAACGCCCGGGAAATGAAGGCCCTGCTGGAGGCAAACGGCTTCCGTTTCTCCAAGGCGAAAGGACAAAATTTTCTCACCGCCGCCTGGGTTCCCCAGCGCATCGTGGAGCAGGCCGGGGTGGACGCCCAAACCGGTGTTTTAGAAGTTGGACCCGGCATCGGGCCTCTGACAGAGCAGCTCTGCCTGCGGGCCGGAAAGGTGCTGGCGGTGGAACTCGATCAGCGGCTCAAGCCCATTTTGGCTCAAACCGTGGGGCGCTTTCAAAATCTGGAGCTCCGCTTTGCAGATGTAATGGAGCTGGATCTCTCCGCTCTGGTGGCGGAAGCCTTTTCCGGGCTGCGGCCCATGGCCTGCGCCAACCTGCCCTATTACATTACCTCCCCCATTCTCACAAAGCTCTTGGAATCCCGGGCCTTTGACAGCGTGACAGTGATGATTCAGAAGGAGGTGGCCCAGCGCATCTGCGCCGCCCCCGGCAGCGGAGCGGGCAGTGCCTTCTCCGTGTTCTGCCACTGGTACGCAGAGCCCCGGATGCTCTTTGACGTGCCCCCCTCCTGTTTCCTGCCCCAGCCCAAGGTGACCTCCACGGTCATTCGCCTGAAGACCCGGCAGGCTCCCCCCTGCCCTGTGGCAGACGAAGCACTGTTTTTCCGGGTGGTGCGGGCCGCCTTCGCCCAGCGGCGAAAGACCCTGGCCAACGCACTGACGGCGGGCTTCCACTGGCTGGACAGGGCTGCCGCGGAGGAAATTTTGGAGGCCTGTGGGCTGTCCCCCACTGTCCGGGGCGAGGCGCTGACGATTGAGCAGTTTGCCGCCGTGACGGATCGGATTGCCGCAAAAACGGGCCAACAGGACTGAGCGCTATGGCCATCACAGCCAATCAATACTTTCAGCAGCGCTTCGGCTGCAAACTCTACAAACTGGCGCTGGACGGGGGTATGAGCTGTCCCAATCGGGACGGAAGCAAGGACAGCCGGGGCTGTATTTTCTGCTCCGGCGCAGGCAGCGGAGACTTCGCAGAAGCCCGGGCCGCCTCCGTGTCGGAGCAGATTGAAGCGGCAAAGGGCCGGGTGCAGGCCAAGCTTCGAAACGGAAAATACATTGCCTATTTTCAGAGCTTCACCAACACCTACGCGCCTGTGCCCCATCTGCGGGCTCTGTTTACAGAGGCAATTTCCCACCCGGAGGTGGCAGCCCTCTCGATTGCAACCCGCCCCGACTGCCTGCCGGAGCCGGTGCTGGAGCTGCTGGCCGAACTGGACCGGGTGAAGCCGGTGATTGTGGAACTGGGACTGCAAAGCATCCACCCGGCTACGGCGGCGTTCATCCGGCGGGGCTATCCCCTCTCCGACTTTGACCGAGCCGTGAGCTGCCTTCATGCTCTGAGGCTCCATACGGTGATTCATGTGATTCTGGGGCTGCCCGGAGAGACAGAACGAATGATGCTCCAGACCGTGGACTATGTGGGCCGCAGCGGTGCCAAGGGCATCAAGCTCCAGCTACTGCACGTTTTGGAGGGAACCGACCTCGCCCCCCTGTGGCGGGCCGGACAGGTCCAGACGATGGAGCTGGAGGCCTATGCCCGACTACTGGGACGCTGTCTTGCCGTGCTGCCGCCGGATATGGTGATCCACCGTCTGACCGGGGACGGCCCGAAAAGGGAGCTGCTGGCACCCCTGTGGACCGGAGACAAAAAACGCGTCTTGAATTATGTTAACCATTATCTCACAGAAATCGGGCAACTGCCCGGCTGAGGAAGCTTTGCAGACAGCAGCTCGTCATTCAGGGGGCTGCCCTGCATCAGGAAGGAAGTTTGCGATGTATTTTGATTCTCACGCCCATCTGGACGATCGACGTTTCGACGCGGATCGGGACGAAATCCTTGCCGGTCTGGAGCAGCAGGGCGTCGGGCTGATTCTGAACATTGGCTGCGATCTGAACAGCAGCCTGAAAAGCGTCGAGCTTGCCCATAAGTACCCCTTTGTCTATGCCGCCGTTGGCTCCCACCCCGACGATGCGGCCCAACTGGACGAGACCCGGCTGGCCCTCTATCGGAAGCTCTGTGGGGACGAGCGGGTGAAGGCCATTGGGGAAATCGGTCTGGATTACCACTACGAGGATCCCCCCCGGGAGGTACAGCTTCCGGCTTTCCGACGGCAATTAGAGTTGGCCCGGGAGCTGGATCTGCCGGTGATCGTCCATGAGCGGGAGGCCCATGCCGACGGCATGGAGCTGATTCGGGAATTTCCGGAGCTGACCGGGGTCTTTCACTGCTACTCCGGCTCTCTGGAGCAGGCCAAGGAGCTGGTTCAACGGGGCTGGTACATCGGCTTCACCGGCGTTGTGACCTTCAAAAATGCCAGGAAGGCCCTGGAGGTGGCCCAATGGCTGCCACTGGATCGGATTTTGATCGAAACGGACTGCCCCTATATGGCGCCGGAGCCCCACCGGGGCCGCCGCAACGACAGCCGTCTGGTGCCCCTGGTGGCAGCCAAGCTGGCAGAGCTCCGGGGCCTTTCCCCCGAAGAAAT
>JAGAEW010000035.1 GCA_017612935.1 Oscillospiraceae bacterium | reverse complement strand
TCTTATCTCCCGTTTGTCAAGCCCCTTTTTTCCATTTTTTATGATTTTTTTCTCACATTGAATACACCGGCTTTTCGTTGATTCGCTTGGACCTGAGCAGGTCCTGCAAAGAGGGTTATAGCCGTTGAATTACCCCCCTGTCCATGGAAAACAAAGAAGACTCAAAAATGTTCCTTTGACAGTTTTTCCGTTATTGCTCCCACACCCGCAAAAAAGCGCGGAGTTCAGGACTCTGACCCCCGCGCCACTTTCGCCTCACGACCCGCAAACATTCGCTACGCATTTCCCGTTTTCGTTCCGTCATCGTCTTTTAATGCAGCCTGCGAATCTTCAGGAGGCCCGCAGGGAAACAGTTGCCATAGTGTTGCCTCCAGCACGGCATTGGATCGCTGCGGATCCGGCTCAAAGTTACAATCCAGCAGTTTTTTATATAAAACCGCAAAGCTGGTCTGATTCGGCATGGCGTTCCCTCCTTTCGCGTTTCTACTTAATAAGACGCGAAAAAAAGAAAAAAAGTTTACAAAAACATTCAAAATTATCCCGATAAATTCGGGGCGGCCGGGACAGACTCCGTCCTCAGCTTCCCTTTGTCTGGAGTCCCCCCCCCCATTGAAAAAACGAGAAAACGCAAAATTCTGGAAGCACAGCAGTTTCCATTCCGCTTTTGTCGAGAATTTCATTTTACGTTCCGGAAAATGAAAACCGACACAGGAGATGTTCCTCTCCCATGTCGGTTTATGCTTTCTGATTGTCGGTCAAAGCGGCGCTTCAGAGCCCGGTTGTGCCAGACCCCATCAGAAGATCAGCGAAATTGCATAAATGGCAGAAACGATCAGACCAACAATCTCCATTACGTAAAAAGGGTCATGATATGTCTGATTTTGCTTGTTGCATCCAGCAGCCGTAACACAGCCAGCTCAATTCGTTCGGAAGAATCATAATCCTCCTCTTTTGAGGATAGCTTTGAGCGCAAATTGAGAAGCTCCTCTTTCTGCTGAGACACACACTCTCTGTATTCGCCGCTTGAAAACAGCCCCGCGGCTTACTGGAAGTACCGCTTCAGCAGGCCTTCCAGGGCCTTGCCGTGTCTGGCCTCGTCGCGGGCCATTTCATGGACGGTGTCGTGGATGGCATCCAGGCCATTCTTCTTGGCACAGGCGGCCAGATCAAACTTGCCCTTGGTAGCGCCATACTCGCAGTCCACCCGCCACTTCAGGTTCTCCTTGGTGGAGGCGGTCATCCTGGGCTCCAGCTCAGAGCCGAGAAGCTCTGCAAATTTGGCAGCGTGCTCGGCTTCCTCGAAGGCGGCCTTCTCCCAATACAGGCCGATCTCAGGATAGCCCTCTCGGTGAGCAATGCGGGCCATGCAGAGGTCCATGCCCACCTCGGAACACTCGCCGGTAAAATTCGCCTTGAGCTGCTCAAGGATGTACTGCTTGTCTTCCTCCGGGACGTTATCCAGCTTGGCACCAACGCCGAAAACGTGCTCGGCGGCAAGCTGGATCTCCCCCTCAACCTTGGTGAAACGGGCGCCTGGAACCTTGCATACGGGGCAGAACTCGGGAGCGGCGTCACCCTCATGGACATAACCGCAGACGGGACATACAAACTTCATAATCGTTACCTCCTGCTTATTCTTTTTTGCTTGCTTTTCGCCCTTATAGAATACCGCATTTTGATTCAAAAGTAAAGAGGGAATCAATTTTCTTTCAAGGATTGCAGATTTGGCATTGTATTTTATGAGGAAATCGAATACAATAAGAGCGCAAGCTGCAAACAGGAGGGACCTCGCTATGGACCGCCAGCGCATTATCGTTCGAGCCGGAATTCTCGGCGTCATTGTAAACATCCTACTTGCAGCCTTTAAGGCTGCGGTGGGGCTGATCTCCAATTCCATCGCCATTGTACTGGACGCCGTAAACAATCTGACCGACGCCCTGTCCGCTGTCATTACCATTATCGGGGCCAGAATTGCCGAAAAAAAACCGGACAAGGAACACCCTCTGGGCCACGGTCGGGCGGAATATCTGACTGCCGCCTCCATCGCCGTTATCATTCTCTATGCCGGCATGACTTCCCTTTTGGAGTCGGGGAAAAAAATCCTTCACCCCCAAACGCCGGAATACGGCACGGCGAGCCTCGTCGTTGTCGCAGTTGCCGTACTGGTTAAGATTGCTCTGAGCCGTTACGTCAAAAAGGTCGGCCTTCAGGTCAACTCTGACGCGCTGCTTGCCTCCGGGGAAGACGCCCGCAACGACGCTTACATTTCCACCGCTACCCTGCTGGCCGCAGGCGCCTATCTGCTGTTTCAAATTCGACTGGAGGCATGGCTCGGTGTTCTCATTTCTCTGGTGATCCTGCGCTCCGGCTATGAAATGATCCGCCGCACCGTTTCCCTCATCCTCGGGGAACGAATCGACGAAGATCTGGCGCGAAACATCAAGAAGACCGTCCTTCAGTTTGAGCCGGTACTGGGAGCTTACGATCTGATCTTGCACAGCTACGGTCCCGACCGTCTGATAGGCTCTGTCCACATCGAGGTGGCGGATACTATGACTGTCGCGGCGCTGGATCAACTGGAACGGGACATCGCGGACCGGGTCATTGAAGAACACGGGGTGATTTTGACCGGCATCAGCATCTATTCCGTCAACACCACCGACGATCGCGTGGCCCACGTCCGGGAGGATATCCGCCGCCGGGTGATGTCCCACGACCATGTGCTGCAAATGCACGGCTTCCACATGCACGACGACGAGATTCGTCTCGACGTGGTAATCGGCTTCGACGCAGAAGACGGCAGAGCCCTTTTCACACGGATTTGCGAAGAAATCCGGCTCGCATATCCGGATTATCGGGTCTTTATAACCATGGACAGCGACGTGAGTGATTAGGCCCGCCCGAAGAAGGAGGTCCGGCGTCCCATGAAACTGAAGCATTGGATGCAGCTCTCCATGCTGACGGCCGTCTCACTGGTGCTGTTTGTTCTGGAAAGTCAGATTCCCCCTCCGATTCCCGTGCCGGGGGTCAGGCTGGGACTGGGAAATATCATTGTAGTGGTCGTTCTCTTTTTCTACGGTCGGCGGCAGGCGCTGGCTGTTCTGCTGGCGAAGATTTTTCTGTCCTCAATTCTGACCGGAAATCTCAGTGCCCTTGCCTACGCTGCTGCCGGGGGTTTGTTGAGCTGGAGCGGTATGAGCCTGCTGCGGGGGCTGCTGAAGTCGGGGCAGCTCTGGGTGGCCTCGGTGCTGGGGGCCATGCTGCACAACCTGGGCCAGCTTCTGATGGCGGCACGAATTGCCGCCACACCGGGGCTTTTCGCTTACCTGCCAATTCTGCTGCTCTGCGGCATGATAAGCGGTTTTTTCACCGGGGTGGCAGCGCAGGCGCTCGTAAAACGATTGTGCCGGACATCCACATAAATACGAAACAAGCAAACAAAAAAACATAAATGGAGGAAACAACATGAACAAGGAATGGGATCTTACGCCCCTGTACACGGGCATCGACACAGCAAAATTTCAAGACGATCTCAAGGCTCTGACCCAGACGGTGGCGGAGTACAACAGCTTTGCCGCCGCTCTGCCCGCAGACCGCGGCGCCGCCATTCACCGGGCACTGGAGCTGCAGGAACAGCTTGCAGCGCTTGCGGCTCCGATGTTTGTATATGCCAGCCTGCGCAGCAGCGTCAACACGTCGGACAGCGAGGCGCTGGACACCCTGAGCCGTCTGCAAAAGCTCATGTCCGATATGAGCGCAGCCGATGCGGCGGTTCGCGCCTATGTGGGCAAAACGGCGGAGCTGGAGGATCTGATTGCCGCCGATCCCTTCCTCGGGGACTACGCCTATCTGCTGCGGACCATGAAGGACGACGCGAAGTACGTCCTGGACGAAAAAGTGGAAGAAGCGCTGGCCAAGATGAACCTCTCCGGTGGTGCTGCCTGGGAAAACCTCCAGTCCTACCTGAGCTCCACCGTGGAGGCGGACTACCGGGGCAAGAAAATGAACCTCTCCGCCGTGCGGAATCTGGCCTATGACCCGGATCCCGCCGTCCGGAAGGACGCCTATGATGCCGAAGTCGCCTGCTACGACAAGATTAAGGACGGCGTCTGCTTCGCCCTGAACTCCCTCAAGCAGCAGGTGACGACAGAGTGCGAACTGCGAAAGGGCGGCTCTCCGCTGGAAATGACCCTCCGGGCCAGCCGGATGCAAAAAACCACCCTCGACGCCATGATTCAGGCGATTGAGGAATATTTGCCCGTATTTTGGAAGTATCTGCGGGCAAAGGCGAAGATGCTGGGCTATGAGGGCGGTCTGAAATGGTGGGATCTCTTCGCCCCCATGGGGAAAAACACCGCCTCCTACACCGTTGAGGACGCCAAGGCCTACCTGATCGACCACTTCCGTCCCTTCGCCCCCGATATGGCACAGATGATGGAACGGGCCTTCGATGAGGCCTGGATTGACTTCTATCCCCATCCCGGCAAGGTGGGCGGCGCCTTCTGCGCCAATGTTCCCCACATCCGCCAGAGCCGGGTGCTGGCCAACTTCGACGGCTCCTTCTCCGATATTGTAACCCTTGCCCACGAGCTGGGCCACGCCTATCACGGCATGATGATCGAAACCCACCGTCCCCTGAATTTAGACTACTCCATGCCCGTAGCGGAGACGGCCTCCACCTTCAATGAAACTGTGGTTATGAACGCAGCCCTGGACGAGGCAACGGATCCCGAATTGAAGCTGGGTCTGCTGGAGAGCCAGCTTCAGGACACCACCCAGATTATATGTGACATTATGAGCCGCTACTGGTTCGAAACTGCAGTATTTGAGAAGGCCAAGGAGGGCTTCGCCTTCCCCGACGAGCTGTGCCAGATGATGAAGGAGGCCCAGAAGCGGGGCTACGGCGACGGTCTGGATCCGGATACTCTCAATCCCTTTATGTGGATCTGCAAGGGTCACTACTATTCCGCCAGGCGGAGCTTCTACAACTTCCCCTACGCCTTCGGCGGTCTGTTCGCCGCCGGGCTCTACGCCCAGTACCGCAAGCAGGGCGAAGCGTTCCTGCCCAAGTACCGGGCTCTGCTGAGGGCCACCACCGTTGCCTCTGTGGAGGATGTGGCAAAAATGGCGGAGATCGATCTGGGAGACGTCAACTTCTGGCGCTCCAGTCTGGAAATCTTTAAGGCGAGAGTTGAACTCTTCCTCGAGCTGGCGGAGGCAAACTAAGTTCCCCCATCAGGACGGAGGGCCCTTCGGCTCTCCGTCCTTTGCCTTCAGCTGCACAGCACAAACAGAAAAAAGCGGGCTGCTGATGCCGCCCGCCGGAGGAATCTATGGTCTTTTCCAATGCCCTGTTTTTATTCTGCTTTCTGCCACTGACGCTGCTGGTCTACTATCTGGTCCCGCTGCGGTGGCGAACTGCTGTTCTGCTGCTCTTTTCCCTGCTGTTCTACTTCTGGGGAGAGCAGATTTACACCCTCATTATGCTGGCCTCCACCGTGGTAGACTACAGCCACGGAATGCTGGTGGACCGATTCCGGCGGGCCGGAAAACTGAAGCAGGCCCGCTGGGTTGTGGCCTCCTCAATGGCCTTTAATCTGGCAATTCTGCTGTTCTTCAAATACTGGGATCTGCTGGCGGGAAGCCTTCAGAGCCTGGGGCTCTCCTTTGTGCCGGTGCTGGGGATTCATCTGCCCATTGGCATTTCCTTCTACACCTTCCAAACTATGAGCTACACCGTGGATGTCTATCGGGGCGACGCGGAAGTGCAGCGCAATCCCATCACCTTCGGCACTTTTGTCACCCTCTTTCCTCAGCTCATTGCCGGTCCGATTATCAAGTACAAGGAGCTGGGCAGCCAGTTGGAGCACCGAAGCTACACGGTAGACCGCTTTGCCGCCGGAGTAGAGCGTTTCACCGTGGGTCTGGCAAAGAAACTGCTGCTGGCAAACGGCTTCGGCCAGCTCTGGGAGCTCTGTAAGGAATCCCAAGCTCTCTCCGTCGCAGGCGCTTGGCTTGGTGTACTGGCCTTCTCCCTGCAAATCTATTTTGACTTCTCGGGCTATTCCGACATGGCCATCGGTCTGGGGCGGATGCTGGGCTTTGAATTCCCGGAAAACTTCCGCTACCCCTACATCGCCCGCTCCGTCACTGACTTCTGGCGGCGCTGGCACATTTCCCTGTCCAGCTGGTTCCGGGACTACCTCTATATCCCTCTGGGGGGGAATCGCTGCTCAAAGCCCCGGTGGATCTGCAATCTCTTTCTGGTCTGGGCCGCCACAGGCATCTGGCACGGAGCGAGCTGGAACTATCTGCTCTGGGGCCTTTACTACTTTGCCTGGCTGTTGCTGGAAAAGTTGCTCCTCAGCAGACTGCTGGAGCGGCTGCCGGCTCTGCTGCAGCACCTGTATCTGATTGCAGTCGTGCTGGTGGGCTGGGCGATTTTTGCGCTGGAGGACTTTGCGCAGCTCCGCTCCTATCTGGCGCTGATGTTCGGTCTCAGGGGCGCGCCCCTCTGGAGCCCCGCCACGGGCTATCTGCTGCGGAACTACCTCTGCCTGTTGGGGATCGGCCTTGTGGGAGCAACCCCTCTGGCAGCAGGCTGTTTTCAGCGCCTGCCGGAGCTCTGGCGGGTCTGGCTCTCCCCACTGCTGCTGGTGCTGGGACTGCTGCTGAGCTCGGCCTACCTGGTGGCAGGAACCTACAATCCCTTTCTCTATTTCCGCTTTTAAGGAGGCAAAGCTGTGAAACATAAAAATTTGCTGACCAGCCTTCTGTTCTGCCTTTTTCTGTGGCTCATGCTGCTTCTAACCCTGCTGCTGCCCCACAGAGCCTTCTCCGAGCTGGAAAACCGCAATCTGGCCGCTGTGCCCCGCTTCTCTGCCGAGGCCCTGTTCTCCGGCCGCTGGATGCAGGAGACCGAGCGCTGGATTTCCGATCACACAGCCCTGCGGGATCGCTGGGTGCAGCTCATGGGCCTGTCGGAGCGAATCAGCGGTAAGCGGGACAATAACGGCATCTATTTTGCCGCTGAGGACACCCTCATCAGCCGGCTCGACGAGCCGGATCCGAAGCTGGTAGAAAAAAACCTCAGCGCCATCCGGGATTTTGCGGAACGCTGCCCCGTCCCGCTGCGCTTCGCTCTGATCCCCACAGCAGCCTGTGTCTGGGCGGATCGGCTTCCCGCCGGGGCCCAAACACTGGATGAAGCAGCCTGGATCGCCCGCCTCTACCGGGACTTCGGCGGCCAGACACTGAATCTGGTGGAAATCCTCACAGCTCACCGCAGCGAACCCATCTACTACCGTACCGACCACCATTGGACCACGCTTGGGGCCCGCTATGCCGCCGACGCCGTTTTCAGGGCGCTGGAGCTGCTCCCGCTGGAGGAGGCGGAGCTAACACCGGAAACTGTCTCCACAAGCTTCCTCGGCACCGCCAGCTCCAAGGCCTGCGCCTGGTGGGTCCGGCCCGACGAGATTACGACGATGGTGCCAGATGCCGGAATCCGGGTGGAGAGCAGCTTCACCGGTAAGCCGGAGGAGGGCAGCCTCTATGTGCCCTCCTGGCTGGGAAAGCGGAATCAGTACGCCTATTTTCTCGGAGGCAATCAGCCCCTCTGTGTCCTGCGCACCCAGGCCGAAGGCCCGAAGCTGCTGCTGGTTCGGGATTCCTATGCCGACAGCCTTGCCCCCTTCCTCTGCCTGCGCTGCTCAGAGCTTCACCTGATCGACCTGCGCTATTACCGGGATTCCGTACAGCGCTACATTCAGGAGCAGGGCATTGACCAGGTCCTGATTCTCTACAGCCTGTCCACCTTTTTGGAGGACCCCAATCTGCCGCTGCTGCGAAAATAAAAACAGTGCCGCCTGTCTCTGAGAGAGGCAGGCGGCGTCGTTTACGGATCACTTCGTCGCGTTCATTTCCTTTTGCAGGGCCCGGCT
>JAGAEW010000005.1 GCA_017612935.1 Oscillospiraceae bacterium | reverse complement strand
TCCAACCGTTGTCCCCCTCTGAAAGGCAGGTTGCTCACGCGTTACTCACCCGTTCGCCACTAAACTAAAACTTCCGCTCCGAAGAGTTTCCATAGTAGTCCCGGTCGACTTGCATGTGTTAGGCACGCCGCCAGCGTTCGTCCTGAGCCAGGATCAAACTCTCTATAAAATGGTATCTCAAGGCCTTTCGGCCTTAAAATCATTTTACTTGGTTCGCTCTTAGCTTACTCAAGAATTTTCGTTGGCTGTTCTTGCAATCTCAATCCTTACAAATTGACATTCAGAACAACTCTGAAGATGTTTCCATCTCCATCTTTGTCCATGGTGTTTGTCATGTTTTTCGTTGTTTAATTTTCAAGGTACACCGGCCTTTTGGCCGCTTTGTCGCCCGCCGTTTCATCGGTTCCCCTCCACCGCGGCGACTTCTTTAGTTTAGCACATCGCAGGTCGTTTGTCAAGAACTTTTTTCGCTTTTTTTCAAGGGTTTTTTCTCAACTCCCGTCGCTGCTTTCGCTCCCCGCAACGTGCTCGCATATGATAGCATCTTATCTCCCGTTTGTCAAGCCCCTTTTTCACTTTTTGCATTTTTTATATAGAGTCGCGAGCTGCAAGCCAAGCAGCGAATTCGGGCGGCAAAAATCAATCCCCCTAAAAGGACCGATTTTTGTCGCCCGAATCTTACAGGCTGAGCTTGTCCTCCATATCGTTGATAACATAGTAGACCATGTTATCCTCGGGCTTGATATAGATTTTGCAGGAGCGGATCATCGTTCCGCTGCTGTGCTTGGCTTTGAAATCCTCCTTGCAGCGCTCCACCAGCTCCGCACAGTCAAACTGCCGATTGGAATGCTGCACAAAAATCTCCGGAATGAAGACCGCTGCCACCTGCTTTCCGGCGCTTTTGGCGGCCTCCAGAACGGGTTCCGCCTTTTTTGCGGCGGATTCCGCAACCGTGCGCGCCTTGCGGACGACAGGCTCGCCCTTCTCCAGCGCGGCGTCCACGACCTCTTTGACCTTCTTTACTGCCATATAACATCCTTCCTTTCTGAATTGGATGGTATTACTATACCACGGATTGCCCTGAAATACAATCATTTCTTTTTATTTTTCCATATTTTTTTGATTTTTATTCCTCAAGAATCCGGTTTTTTTTCGTCGAATCCGTCCATATTAACTGCGGGCACAAAATCTTTCAATGACGGGAGGGATCGGAGCATGGGAAGAAGGATCTGTGCTGCGGCGGCGGCGCTCTGGCTGGGGCTGGTCTTTGTTCTGCCGGTTTCGGCAGCTCCGGATCAGTTGGTCCCCGTGGGCAAAACAGTCGGGCTGGCGCTGGAGACAGAGGGAATTTATGTGGCGTCCTTTGACAGGGAGGATCATGCATCCCCCGCGGAACAGGCCGGCTTGAAGGTGGGAGACCGGATCCTCGCCCTCAACGGTCTGGCGCTGGAGCAGGCGGAAGCCCTGCGGGAGCAGCTCCAGCTTCTGGAGGGCCGGCCCGCCATTCTCACCGTGGATCGCAACGGCAGGACCATGGGTTTCACCGTCCGGCCGGAGCAGCAAAACGGGAGCTGGCGTCTGGGTCTGCGGGTGCGAGATCAAATTTCAGGCCTTGGCACCGTGACCTTTTACGATCCGGATACCGGTCTGTTCGGCGCCCTGGGCCACGGGGTCAACGGCGGCAGCGAGACAGTTCTCGAAATTCGGAACGGCGAAGCCTTCCAGACCACGGTGACAGGGATCCGACGGGGAGAATCCGGGACGCCCGGCTCTCTTCTGGGCCCTGCCACAGGCGGCGCTCTGCTGGGCAAGGTAGAGCGGAACACGCCCCAAGGCATTTTCGGCCACAGCGAAGCCTCCCTTTGCCAGGCTGAGGCTCTTGATGTGGCAGTGCGGGAGGAAATCACCACCGGTCCTGCGGAGATCTGGAGCAACATCTCCGGCAGCGAAATCCAGCGCTACCAGGTGGAGATCGAGGCGGTGCGCTTTGACCGAGACAAGTGCAGGGACCTGCGGCTGGTGGTAAAGGATCGGCGTCTTTTGGAGCAGACCGGCGGGATCGTACAGGGCATGAGCGGCTCTCCTATCGTCCAGAACGGAAAGCTGGTCGGAGCTGTGACCCACGTTTTGGTCCGGGACCCCACCCGGGGCTATGGCATTTTGATCGGCCATATGCTCGAAGCGGCAGAAAGGGACAAGGCGGCTTAAGCGCCTTGTCCCCTAAAAAGCTCCCTCATACTAAAAAACGAAATCGAAATCAGATCATCTTTACGGCCGGAATTGCGTATGCTGCGTTGCTTCCCTTGACCACAGAGCTTTATGATGCACTGCGGAAAGCGCCCTGTCTGACACAATTCCATCCCACAAATCTTTGTCTTCATCTTATGGGGTTTTTGTATCAGAGCATCTGCTCCGTTTCTTCGGCAGGCTCTGCTGCATCCTTACAAGCGCGCTTTCTCCGGCGCGTTCCGAGACAAAACAGAAGCAGCGTCAGAAGCACGAATCCAATCGCGGCCCCGCCGCAGATCCGCTCAGCTGTTTTGAGCTTTGCCGCATCCGCCTGAACTCTGCGTTCCAGTTCAACGACGCTGTCCGCCCTCCGGTTTTTTCCCCCCCACCAGAGCTCCGGGCTGTCTGCGCTGCCGACAGCCTGGAGGGTGGAAAGGCTCAACTCCCCATGCTCCGTCAGAGACAGGCGCAGCGTCTTGCTTGCAATTCCCCCCTCAAGCTGCGCCGTTTGGCCTTCGGGCAGCTCTGTGGCAGGCAGGCTCAGGCTCAGGCGAAGGCTTTCTGCCTCCAGCGCAGCTCGAACCCGTTCCTTCAGGCGATCCGGATAGCGCTCCAGCTCTGTGGTGGCTAAAATGCGATCCGGCTCCAGACGCAGGCTGACCCGGCAGGCATCCAGCAGCGGCTGGGGCAAACGCTCACAGACCACCGCGGTAAAGGGCGTCACTTCCTCATCCGTAAGCATTTCCCGCAGCAGCGCCAGCGCCTGCTCCCGGTCTTCTCCCTGCCGCAGCAGCTCGGCCCGGAGGTAGAAGCTCTCATTGACCGCAGAAACTGCGTCGTGCTCTACGGTAAAGCCCTTTTCTTTCAGGCTGTCTGCAAGGAAATGAAGGGTGTCGATTGCCGTCATTCGCTCCGAAATTGACATCATATCCAAATTCAGATTCAAATCATAGCGCAAAAAGGCCCGGTTTTCCCCGTCAATGCCGCAGGAAATCTCGGAATCCGTACAGCCGCAGAGCAGCAAAAATATCGCTGTCAGCAGGAAAAGCATCCATTTCTTCATATCTGTTTTTCCTTTCTACAGGCTCTTTTCCACGGGATCTGAAACAGCAAGCATTCCGTCCTCCGTGGTGACAACCACCAGAAACTGGAGCGTGCCCCGGTTTCGTCCGTCGTTGTAAAAGCGAACATAATCCTGTTCCTGAAGGGCAATCTCCCCGATTTCCGCCTCAGCAGGCTGCCCCGGGAGAACCGTCTTGATCGGCTGGGGACACCAGTCCCCAGCTTCCTTGCAGATCAGGGTATAAGTGGCATTCTCTCCCAGTGTCTTGTTCCATCGAATCTTGTAGGAAACAGCGCTATGGTAGCCGTCGATTAGGTTGAAGCTCTCCTCATGGCGTTCAAAGCGCAGCTCCATGTCCCCGGTCTGGGGATAGTCCGGCGGGGTCTGGTTCAGGGGCGCGTAGAACAGCTCCGCCAGCCCCGGAACCTTGGTGGCAAAGGGCAGGCTCATATTCTCCTGGGGCAGCACGTTTCTGAGACACTGTTGATCTCCGGTCTTTCCCTGGGCTGCATCCCGCACGTCGCAGTAGCTTCCGATCTGTTTTCTGGCGTTGGGACTGCCCATGAGCACCAGATAGTCCTCGGCGGCAATTTCCACCAGCGCCTTGTAATGGTTGGCTTTATAGGTTTCACTGTCGGAAACAAAGATATAGACATTGTCGGAATTTAAGCCTCTGGTTTTCGCATAGGGCCGATTGAGGTCCGCGGCGTGGCCGTAGCTGAGGAGCAGATAGTTCTTGGTATAGTGGTGCCCGTACTCGTGGCTCAGGGTCGCCGCCTGAGATTCCACGGTGGATTTCCGATCCCCGTCCGTCAGCACGATTGAAGAGCCGTCCAGATAGAACGAGCACAGGGGCTTCTCCGGAAAAAGCGAAAATTGGGGCGAAAAACCGTACTCAAAGGCCGCGTCGCTCTGATAGCCCTGATAGTCCTCGTTTTCCTCCGGAAGCACCGTTACCTGCATCAGCGTTTTAATTTCTTCTCCATGACGGTTTTGAAGCAGCTCCTCATAGAGCAGCTTCAGCTTGCTTTCGTCCCACGGAGCGCTCTTGCTGACAAAGCAAATACCCTCGGGGGAGACAAATTCCGCCTTGATATCCGGGTCAGTTGACAACTCGGCCTGACGGGAAAGGGCCTCCTCGGCGGCCTTGTTGGTCCAGACATCAGGCTTCTGCTGCAAAAAGCTCAGACTCCGGTCGATCTGGGCGTGAATTTCCCCGGCCTGGCTCACTGTCTGCATACGCCAACTGCGAAGCTTCCACATTCCGGCTCCGGCCAGCAACGCCAGCAGGACGCACAAAACAGAAAATTTTCTCATTGTGTTTCTCCCTTCTTCAGAAAGTCTGTAGCAACAACCAGCCCAGCACCAGGCAGATACCCAGCGCCAGCATCAGCAGGCCGAAGCTGAGGCTGCTGCGGATCAGGCGTCCCGCCTCTAACAGCGTCTGCCGAACCCGGTAGAAATGCAGTCCCCGTTCCTCCGGGCCGCGTTTGCGGCGGCTCAGCCGGTCCAGTCCCGCCCCAAGGCGGTAGGCTGCGCTGGCCGTCAGTTCCCCCTCAGCCTCCTGGGGGCTCTGCCGCAGGATCGTCCTGCGAAGCGCCAGCACCAGAGCGTCGGTACTGTCGGAACAGGCATGACTGAGGGTCTTCAGTACCCGAAGACTGCCCCTGGCCAGGGGCTCCGTCATCCGGTTCTCTCCGAACAGGGTCGAACTCCACCCCAGCACGGCGGGCAGTAGCCTCAGCAGCAGCGGCCGGTAGACCAGCTCCTCCAGATCCAGCTTTTTGGGCCAGCGTTCAACATAGGCTCCGTCCTTCCGCATCCAGGGGCTGACAATCAGGAGGTATACCCCCCCGCCAATGACCAGAGAGATCCCCGCACCCTTGAGATTTTCCAAAGAGAAGTAGGAAAGCCCGTGGGCCAGGGCCGCCCCGTGGAGAAAATCCATCCCCAGCTCTGCAAGGGCATCCAGGCTGCGGCCGGGCAGAATGCCGAAAATCGGAATCGGCAGCGCCGCCAGGGCCAGGCTCAGGGCCGCGGGGCGGCTGAGATAGTTCCCCATCGCGTCATACTCTCCCTGCCGACTGGGGTGCTTTTCCACAAACACCGCCACAAAGAGCTTGGTCATATAGGCCAGCGTCAGGCCGCCGGAAATCAGAAAAATCCACTCCGTCAGCCTCAGGGCCCAGCCATACTGCTCCGCGGCCTCCAGGATGCTCTCATGGAGCAGGGTCTTACTGATGTAGCCGCTAAACAGGGGCACTCCGCCGATGCCCAGGGCTCCCACCAGAAAGCAGAGCTTCAAAAAGGGCTTTTTCCTGCCGAAGCCCCGGATCTCGTTGAGATTCAGGGCGTGAAGGCTTCGGAACACCACGCCGGCGCAGAGGAAGAGCAGCAGCTTGAACAGGGAGTGATTGGTCATGTGCAGCACCACGCCCCGGGCGGCCAGGGCGTTTTCCTCCCCCAGCAGCCCCAGCATTCCCACGCCCGTCAGAATGAAGCCGATCTGGGACATGGAGGAGCAGGCCAGCGTCCGCTTGAAATCTACGGAGAACAAAGCCAGCACCGCGCCAAGAAGCATGGTCACAGCCCCGAAGCAGGTCATCAGCGTTCCCCAGGCGGGATCGCCCCGGAAGAGCTGGCAGGACAGCACCAAAATTCCCCAGACGCCGGTTTTGGTCAGTGCGCCGGAGAGCAGCGCCGAAGCCGGCGCTGGCGCTACCGGATGGGCCTTGGGCAGCCAGATGTGCAGCGGGAACATACCGGCCTTTGCCCCAAAGCCAAAGAGGATACAGCCCCCGGCTGCATAGAGCAACGGCTGCTGCCCCGCCGCCTTCGCCGCGGGGTAGAGCTCCCGGAGGGTCAATGTTCCCAGCCGGTTCCACAACAGAAACAGGCCCATCAGAGCCACAAGGCCCCCGATGACCGCCACGGCCAGATAGGTCTTGGCCGCCCGGATTGCCCCCTCCGTTTCCTCCTGAATGACCCAGACAAAGGAGGTGAAGGACATCATTTCAAAGAACACGAAGGACGTATAGAGATCCCCCGCCATAAAAACTCCCATGGTAGCCCCCAGCGTCAGAAGCTGGAAGAAGTAATAGCGGTTTCGCCGGTGATGATGGGCAAAGTAATAAGGGGAAAAGAGCAGGGTCATGGCCCACATAAAGGCGAAGATCAGGGCGTAAATTTGGCGGAATCCGTCCATTTCAAAGGCAAAGCCCATGACGCAGAGGGCGGGTACGGCGGCAGTCCCGCCGGAGCGTGCGGCAAAAAACGCCAGCGCCAGCTCCAGCAAGCCTGCGGCCTGTACAAATCGGTCCCGCAGGGACTTGCTCCGCCGCCCCAGCAGCCAGCTCAGCGGCGCGAAAAGCATGGGCAGAAAGATTAACATCAGTATCAGCATGGGAGCCTCCTTGCAGCTTCTGTCAGCGGCGCACAGCGGCGCCGCAAAGGGTCACGTTCAGCGCAGGCCGGCAATCCGGGCTGCCGCCGCCACCACGGGCTGGGCGTACAGTCCCAGAGTCAGGACCGCCAGGGCCAGCAGAATGTGGGGCAGCGTCATGCGCCAGTCCGCCTCCCGGAAGGAATCCAGCCGGGGATTCTCTCCGCCCTGCCGGGGAAACCAGGCCCGCACCGCCGGAACCAGCATATAGATCGCCGTCAGCAGCGCGGAAATCAGCAGCGCGCCGATGCCCGCATAGGCCACAGCCGTGTCGGCCTCCGCCGCCGCCGTCAGCAAATGCCACTTGCTGACAAAGCCGTAAAGGGGCGGAATGCCCGTCAGGGCCAGAGCGCCGAGGCTGTAGCAGGCAAAGGTCACAGGCATTTTCCGGCCCAGACCGCCGAGCTCCGTATGGTATTCAATCCCGGTGCGGCAGTAGACCGCCCCGGCACAGAAGAAGGTCAAAATCTTAATGGCCGCGTGGGCCGCCATGTGGATCAGCCCTGCCTGAAGCCCCGCGGGGATCAGCAGCAAGACCCCGAAGAGGATATAAGACAAGTTCGCCACGGTGGAATAGGCCATCCGTTTTTTCCAGTGGACCTGCTTGAGGGCCATGACAGAGCCGAAGAGCAGGGTAAAGCAGCACAGCCCCAGCGCAAGCATCTGCCCCCAGCTCCCCCGCAGGCGGGCAGGGTCGAAGCAGAACCAGCTCAGACGGATCACTGCGAAGGCCCCTGCCTTGACCACCGCCACCGCATGGAGCAGCGCCGTGACCGGAGTGGGGGCGACAGTGGCCCTGGGCAGCCAGACGTGCAGGGGAAACACTGCTGCCTTGACGCCGAAGCCCAAAAAGCCCAGCAGGAAGAAGAGCCGGCCCGTATTTTCATCCACCTTCCCGGGAAGCAGGCCTCCCAG
>JAGAEW010000034.1 GCA_017612935.1 Oscillospiraceae bacterium | reverse complement strand
TGGACGATGTAGGACTCGAACCTGCGACCTTCCGCACGTCAAGCGGATGCTCTACCAGCTGAGCTAATCGTCCGAACGCAGACATGATTATAGCGCAAGGAAGGAGATTTGTCAAGGATTTTTTTATGAATTGAAAAAATTTCCACCTGAACTATACAGTGTCCCATTAAATAAGCTTGCTTTGTATGTAGTCGTGGACCTGATCGGGCCGGAGGTCCAAGGCCTCGGCAAATTCATCGTAGAGCAGACGCTGGGCTTCTCGGAGGTAGGTATCCTCCACAACGGGGAGGTTTTTTCCCTCTGCCAGACGTTCTTCCCGGTAGAGCTTGAGAGTTTTAATCAGGGAGATCAGGCTCCTGCACTCATTGCTTCGAAGCATGGCCTCAAAACTCGCCTTCCGCGCTGTCGGGTCCTCTTCCCAGGCTGTTGGAATCTCATTCATACAGCTAATCAGCGCTTCGACCTCTTCGCGGGTAAGGACGGGACGCATCTTTGAAACGAGCTGCTCGCTGTTCACAGGAACATAAATAACAGAAGCGTTTTGGTAAACGGGTTTCAGGACGTAGTACTGCTCTCTGGAGCGGCCAAAGCGCATAGTTGAAATGTCCTGAATGACACAGATGCCGCTGCCGCCGTAGTGGATCTTCTCGTTTACACTGTACATGATGCGCTCCTTCCCCCAAAAATTCAATCGTTCAACACCTATATTATATCATATTTTTCGAAAAATGGAAGCAAAAACAAAATATTTTTAAAAATTCACTTGTTATTCCGGAAAAAATCCTGTAAACTATAAGTGCAATTTATGAATTTGCAAGGAGCACAGACTTATGGAATGGCTGGAACTCACCATTGATTCTGCTTCCGGCGGCATCGGACTGCTGGAGGCTGCGCTGACAATCAATGGATTTGACAGCTTCGTGATTGATGACGAAGCAGAATTTCATTCTTTCTTGGAGACGAACCGGGACTACTGGGACATTGTGGACCGGGATCTGGAGAAGAGCCTGGAGGGTGTGTCCCGAATTCGGCTCTATCTGGAGGACCGTCCGGATTCCATGGAGGAGCTTGCCAGGCTGCGGGAATTGCTTGCCGCGCTGCTGGAAGCCTATCCGGAGGCGGAGCTGGGAAGTCTGCAGATGACCCTCGCTAACGTCAAGGACGAGGACTGGGAAAATAACTGGAAACAATACTACCAGCCGATTCCTATCGGGCAAAGGCTGCTGGTCGTGCCCAAATGGATGGAGCCAGATTGCTCTGAAGGGCGAATTCCTGTTTTGCTGGATCCCGGAATGATCTTCGGCACCGGCGCTCACGTTTCTACACAGATGTGTATGCTGCGGCTGGAGGAGTTGATTCGGGGCGGCGAAGAGATCCTGGATCTTGGAAGCGGGAGCGGTATTCTGTCTATCACGGCCCTGCGGCTCGGGGCTGCTCACGCCACAGGTGTGGACGTGGACCCTAAGGCCGAGGACATCGCCCGGGAAAATGCGGCTATCAACGGCCTGATGGCGGATCGATTCACCGCCGTTACCGGCAACGTCATTACGGGGCAGGAGGCGCTGGCATCCCTGTTTTGTAAAACCTACGACGTGGTCTGCATGAATATCTTTGCAGATGTAATTATTCCAATGGCAGCGGTGCTGCCCCGGTTTATGACAGAAACTACCCGGCTGATCTGTTCCGGTGTTTTGGAACCCAGATATGAGGAAGTTCGGCAGGCCATTGAAGCTGCGGGTCTGCGAATCACCGGCCTGCAGATTATGAATGATTGGTGCTGCTTCACCGCGCAGAAGGGGGAGTAGACTTGCGTTCCATTTCCTACCGCGCCAAAACCCGGTGGAAAAAAGGGATCCAGATCAGCCTGCTGCTGTTGGGACTGCTGCTTTTACTGGTGGTTCTGGCGGTGATTTATCTGGGGCGTTTTGTGGTCTATACCCCCGACGGTGTACGACTGGACTTTGGCAGGGACAGTTCCCGCGATATCCCGACGCAAAGCGGACAGCCTCCCGTCACTGCGCCGCTGGAGCGTATAGAGATTGAATTTGCAGACCCCGACCCCCACGGGCAGAGTACAGAGCCGGTCAGCGGGTGGTATGTGGACCTGGAAATGCTTCAGGACCCTGCCGCTGTGCTGGAGGCTCTTCAGGAGCTCAGTGCTCCCTGTACGGTTTTGATTGACCTGAAGGGGGGCAACGGTTCCTTTTACTATTCCACCGCCATTGACGGCGCCCGCTCTGCGGACATTGACATCAAAACTGCAGATGGGGTAATTTCCTATCTCCGCAACCACGGTTTTACCATGATCGCTCGAATCCGCAGCTTCCAGGATTCCCACTTTGCCGAGCTGCACAATAGCTGCGCGCTGCAGATTGCCGGCGGTGCGCTGTGGGTCAGCAGCGGCTTTTACTGGCTGGATCCCGGCAATGAGACCGTGCTGGCCTATCTCAAGCAGATTGCGCGGGAACTGGCTGCCAAAGGATTTGAGGAGATTGTTTTCGATGATTTCCATTTCCCAAAGGGAACACAGATTGTATACAACTCCAACAAGGACCGCTCTGAGCTGATTGCCGACGTAGCCAAGGACCTGCTCAATTTCTTTTCCAGCAGCAACATTACCATTTCCTTTGGCAATCCGACGACAGACTTCTCCCCCCCTGCCGGCTCCCGCATCTACCTCTCCGGCGTAACGGGGACCGGAATCAGCGCGGCCGTCAGGAGTTACGCCCATCTGGAAAATCCGCAAACCCAATTAATTTTCCTTACCAGCTCAAAGGACAACCGCTTTGACAGCTATCAGGTGCTGCGACCCCTGTTAAACAAGGCGATTCAATAGCTGCCGTCCGCAAGGACAGAAAGCAGCCGAGGAGGAAATGCACAATGGATGTTGCGCTTCGAAATGCACAAAAGGCGCTGGACAAACTACTGCGCGGTCTTCCGGATGAACTAACGCAGCTCTACGCTTCCGTTGACTGCGAGGAGCTGCTGAGTCAGCTTGCCGAAACAGCGGAACCCTCGCCAGCCTGGCTGGCTGCCAAAGCCCGCACGCTGCGTCTGAAGTCCCGTTTGCAGGGCTCGGCCGTGGCGGAGATGCGCTCCCGCCTGTGTAGCGCACTGGAGGCCTACCGGGCTGCCGGGGGGGATGATCCGATTCGACTGGCCCACGCTGAGGCAGATTGCGCCATGCTGGGCGCCAAACAGGAATCTCTCGCACAGCGGCAGCAGGACGCAGATCAGCTTGTCCGAATGGCAAGCCTTGCAGAGCAGCAGGAGGATGCAGCCTCGCTGCTCTGCTCACCCCTGCTGCAAAAATTGAGAAAGCCAACAGAAGGAACTGACTGAACATGAAACACTGGAAAAAAATTCTACCCGGATTGAGTTTAGCAGTGATTGCGCTGCTTGGTCGAAGTCTGCTGCGCGCAAACCATGATAACATTCTGGTTTATTCCGGCGCAGGAACCTATCGAATCCTGCTCTCGGCCAGCGGGATTGCCCTGCTTCTCGGGGGCGGCCTGCTGGGCTACGGAATCATCTCTGCAGTCTTGAAGCAACGCTCCGAGCATGCCGCTGCCGCAGCCCGCCAGAAGGAGGCGCATAAGCCTGCCCCGCTCTCCGCAGCGGAGGGACGCTTCGAGGAATCGGAGATCCGAAGCCGCCTGCTCTCACTGTTTTCCGGCGTTCCGTCCAAAGTGATGTCCTATCTGGAGGCATACCAGGCCCAACTGGACCGGATGAATGCCTATCAGGCACGCCTCAGCCAACTACTGGAGCAAAACGGCGCGCAGGATCTGGGAGAAGCGGAGTCCTTCCTGGACCGGGTAGAACAGAATATGTTTGGAACTCTGCGGCGGGTATTCAATCTGCTGATGATGTATGACGAAACGCAGCCGATCCAGCCGCTGCTGGATCAGCTTGCCGACGCACAAGCCCACAACGACAGGGCGCTGGATCAGGCCAGCCGCTTGTGCGCTGCCATGACAGACTATGTGAATAACCAGGGAGCTACGGCGGATGTCTACGGCTCCGTGGAGCAATTTATTCAAATTTTACAGGAGGAACTCGTATGAAAAAACTGCTTACGCTTGCCCTTGTTCTTGCGCTCTGCCTGGCTGTTTTCAGCGCTTGCCAGGAGGTTTATACCCAGTCCGGCGTCGATATTAAGGTCATTTCCGAAGAGGACGCCACAGCCGAATTGAATGCACTGTTGAAAAATGTTAAGGTTTCCAACACCACGGCCCCCATTGACATTGCCGACGACGACGTTTCGGTGCAGGATGCGCTCGCCGACATTAACAGCTTTCCGCTTACCGTGGTGGGGACCGGCGAAATCAACCTGAAAATTGCCGCAGACACGGAAATGTCCAGCGATCCCCCGGACGACTGGATGAACGTACTGGCAAAACAGTTTAACGGTGAGGACCACCAATATAATGGCAAGAAGGTCACAGTGTCTGTCCGTCAAATTACCGGCGGTGAAGTTGCCACCTACATGCGGGCCGGCGCCTACAAGCCCGACCTCTATGTGCCGAGCCATGCCGGCTGGGGCAAGATGCTGGATGCCAGCGGCATCCAGACCAAGACTCTGTGCGACCGGCTCCTGGGCAACACCGCCGGCATTCTGATCTCCGACAAGGTCTATGATGATTTTTTGGCCAAATACGGTGAGGCCTCTATTAAAACGGTTGTGGAGGCGACGATCAAAGGCGATCTGACCTTCGCCTACACCAATCCCTACACCTCCAGCACCGGCCTGAATATGCTCACCATGATTCTCAAGGCTTTCGATCCGGAAAATCCCCTGTCTGAGAAGGCCTCATCCAAGCTCATTGAGTACCAGAAGACCGCGCCTCCGACTGCCTACACGACCGCGGTTATGAAAAACAAAGCCGCCAAGGGCATTATCAACGCCATGGTCATGGAGGAACAGGCCTATGTGTTGACCAAGGAGCTTTCCAGCTATCACTACATTCCCGCCGGCATCCGCCACGATCACCCGGTTTTCACCTTCGACTATGTCAGCGAGGAAAAGCAAAAGGCGGCCCAGTTGTTCATCGACTACTGTCTCACAGACAAGGCCCAGAAGCTCGGCACGGATAAGGGCTTCAACCGCCACGACGAATATCCCGGTGAGGATCCCGGCATTGACGGACACGGCTATCTGGAGGCTCAGGCCCTTTGGAAACAGAATAAAAACGGCGGCAAGCCTGTCATTGCGGTCTTTGTTGCAGACACCTCCGGCAGCATGGACGGAGAACGGATCCACACCCTGAAGCAATCCCTGATTGCCACAGCACCCTATATCGGCAGTGAAAACTATATCGGTCTGGTTTCCTATTCCGACAACGTCACCGTCAATCTTCCGATTGATGAGTTCACGCCGACCCAGAAGGCAAAGTTTACCGGTGCGGTCAAGGCCCTGTCTGCCAATGGCGGCACGGCCACCTATGACGCGACCCTGCAGGGCCTTAAAATGCTTCTGGACAAACGCAGTGAGATTCAGGACGCAAAGCTTATGATGTTTGTTCTGACCGACGGTGAACAAAATGTGGGAACCGCCTATTCCAGAATTCGGACCATTGTCAAATCCCTGCAGATCCCGGTTTATACCATTGCCTACAATACCGAGAGCACAGATGAGATGAAGGAGCTTTCGGAAATGAACGAGGCAGCGCCGTTGGAAGCAGACACGCAGGACATCGTCAACCAGCTCCGCAACCTCTTCAACACCCAGCTCTGAGCACTTTCAACGAAGCTCGGCGCTTCCTGAGCCGACCCCATCCTGCAGCGGCGCACCCTGTGCGCCGCTGACTTTTCGGGCAGTGCGGAATTGATGCAGCGCTGCCCCGGGAAAGAGAGGACCTTTGCATGAATACCGAAGCATGCAGCAGCTTCAGAGGAACTCTGGCGTCAATTCTCTGCCACAGCTTCTGGGGCCTGAGCTTTCTGGCCTCCCGGACGGGCTTGAATTACGCCCACGTTTTTGTGCTGCTCAGTCACCGGTTTTTGTTGGCCTTCCTCCTTTTGCAGTTCTTTCCCCGGCAGGTGGCAGAGCTGCGCCGGGAGCGGAAAAGCCTTCTGCCCCTGCTGGTGCTGGGGCTGGCGCAGCCGGTATGCTACTTTCTGGGGGAACAGTATGGCATTCTTCACAGCTCCACCAGCTTTTCCGGCATTATGATTTCCATGATTCCGGTTGTTACCACCCTGGCTGCCGCTCCGGTTTTGAAGGAGCGTCCCACCCGGGGGCAGCTTGCGTTCAGCCTGCTCTCCGTCGGGGGCGTGATTTGGATCGGACTGATGAATCGCAGCTCCGGTACGCTGGACGGCCTCGGCGTGGCCGCTCTGATGATTGCCGTACTTTCGGCCACCGTCTATTCGCTGTTGGCCCGGGGTATCTCGGGACGGACCACAGCCTTTGCCCGCACCTACGCCATGATGGGAATCGGCGCTCTGGTCTTTACGGCGCTGGCGCTGATCCAATGCCGGGGCAGTCTGGAGGCTTATTGTCTGCCGCTGCATCAGAGATCCTATCGCATTTCAGTGCTGTTTCTGTCAGTTTTCTGCTCCGTGGCAGGCTTCTTCCTCTCTAATTACGGCATTTCCAAGCTTCCCATTGCACGGGAAACCGTGTTTTCCAACCTTACCACCGCCGTGTCCGTGTTCGTTGGACTTGTTTTTTTGCACGAGCCCTTCTCCTGGCAGACCGCGATCTGCATTCTGCTGATTTTAGTGGGAATCTGGGGCGTCCAGCGGACAGCCGGAACCCAGGAATCCGGGGCAGCCTCCCAGGAGGAGCCGGACGCTCCAACGGGCTCTGATACGATTCTCCATTAAAGCTTTTATTTTTATTCAATTTCTGAAAGGAGACACTGCAATGAACGAAATTTACGAATTCCTTAAGCAAGCTGAAACCTATTATCTGGCAACGGTCGAGGCTGACCAGCCCCGTGTCCGTCCCTTCGGAACTGTGGATCTTTTTGAAGGCAGGCTCTACATCCAGACCGGCAAAAAGAAGGCGGTTTCCCGGCAGCTCCATGCAAACCCGAAGGCAGAGCTCTGCGCGTTTATGGCGGGAAAATGGATTCGAGTTTCCGGCGAGTTGGTTCCCGACGAGCGGGTGGAGGCCAAAAAGCATATGCTGGACGCATATCCGCAGTTGCGCGGGATGTACGACGAGCAGGACGACAACACCGAGGTCCTGTACTTCGTCAATGGGACGGCTACCATTTCCGCCTTTGGCGCCGAAACGAAAACCATCGCCTTCTGAACCAACAAACGCAGGGAGGGCGTGCTGCCCGGCTCGCAGCACGCCCTCCCGAATGCACCTGCCCCAGGCCGCGGCGGATCAGCCCGG
>JAGAEW010000033.1 GCA_017612935.1 Oscillospiraceae bacterium | reverse complement strand
TGAATCCGCCAACTTCGACGGCACTTCCATCCGCAAAACGGCCCTGGCCCTCGGAATGCGAACCGAGGCCTCCGCAAAATTTGAATAGAACATTGCCCCCATGCTGACCCTGCCCGCCGTCAACCGGGCCTGCGAGCTGGTAGAGCTGCTGGGAGCCGGCGAGGTTCTCGACGGCGTCATTGACATTTTGAACTACGTTCCCGAGCCCGTCACCCTGCCCCTGGAGCCCGATCGGATCAACGCTCTGCTGGGAACCCGGATCTCTGAGGCGGATATGATCGAATATCTGCGCCGGGAGCAAATTCCCGTGGTGGACGGCATGATTCAGGTTCCCTCCTGGCGTCCCGATCTGCGGCGCATGGCGGACATTGCCGAAGAGGTCGCCCGCTTCTACGGCTACAATGAAATTCCCACCACTCTGATGCGAGGCACCACCACCTGCGGCGGTTATTCCCCCAGCCAGAAGTTGGAAAATCTCGCCGGCAGCGCTGCCCGGGCTCTGGGCTACAGTGAGATTATCACCTATTCCTTTGTCTCTCCTGCCGGACTGGATTTGATCCGCGCCCCCAAGGAGGATCCCAGACGGCGTCAGATCAAGCTGCTCAACCCCCTCGGAGAGGACAGCTCTGTGATGCGTACCACCGGCATCCCCTCCATGCTTGAAATCCTCGCCCGAAACAGCGCCTACCACAACAAGACCGCCCGGCTCTACGAGCTGGCAAAGATCTATCTGCCCGTGGAGGGGGAAGCCCTCCCCTATGAACCCAAGCTGCTGATGCTGGGCAGTTACGGCTCCGGGGAAAGCTTCTATACCCTCAAGGGTGCAGTGGAGGACATTCTGTCTCAGCTCAACACTCTGCCCGCCGCGTACGAAGCAGTCTGCGACGATCCCAGCTTCCATCCCGGCCGCTGCGCTGCCCTCCGGGTGGGCGGAAAGCACATCGGTCTTCTGGGACAGATTCATCCCCTTGTTGCCCAAAACTACGGTATGGACTGTGAAGTCTATGTGGCAGAGCTGAACTTCACGGAGCTGCTGACGGTTCTTGCTCCCGAGAAAACCTTCCGGGCTCTGCCCCGCTTCCCCGCCACCAGCCGGGATCTTGCGCTGGTCTGCGACGAGCACATCACCGTAGGGGCTCTGGAGGCCTGTATCACCCGGGCCGCCGGAACGCTGCTGCGGGAGCTTAAGCTGTTCGACATCTACCGCGGGGTCGGCATCCTCCCCGGCAAAAAGAGCGTCGCCTTCTCTCTGAGCTTCCGGGCCGAGGACCGCACCCTCACAGATGCGGATATTGAGGCCGATATGGAGCACATCCTGCGGGCGCTGGAGGCGGAGTACGCCGCCGTCCGCCGCTGAGGCACGCGGCTCTCACCGGATTGCAAACGGCAGCCTTTACCCACTCCCGACTGCAGCCCTTTGCTTCTTTCGTTGAAGGCTTCTCTGACGCTTTTTCGCCGGAAGCAGAACAATTTCAGACGGCTCAGGCTGTGATTCGTCCGAAAGTCTTAAAAGGTCTGAAAATAATTTTATACAAGTCTTTACAAATCCTTAAAAATGGGGTATGATAGGGAAAAGATGCAAAGGAGGCATATACTGTGGAAGATCAAACCATCAAATATAGCGGCCACGTTGAGGACGCTCTGGAGATGCGGCGGATTCTTTCATCTGTCTACGACGCTCTGAAAGAAAAAGGCTATAATCCCGTCAACCAGATTGTGGGGTACCTTATCTCAGAAGACCCTACCTATATTACAAACCACAATAATGCCCGTATACTGATCTGCCGTCTGGACCGTGACGAGCTGCTCTCTGAGCTGGTGCGTCACTATCTGTGTGAGTGACCCGGCCCTGCTGAATCAGGACAATGCGGGGAGCCTGCGCCGCAGGCTCCCCGTTTTGTTCGCAGCCCGGCTTCTGCCGACTGCGTTTTTCCGGCAGCGCTCCAGGCTCTCTGCTCCCCCGGAGCAGGATTGGCGCGGCGCCGCCGGACCCGTTTCATAAGTATCCCGCTTTTCGAACTCTCCCCTGCATTTCACGTCTCTTGAACCAAATTTCTCCCTTGCTTCCGACTGATTTGTGTAAAAATTTTTATTTTTTCGGAAAAGGGGTTGACAAATTCATGTCAATGAGTTACAATTTGGTTACATTTCCTAAAGGAGGTGCTCTATGTCTGAACAAATCGGTCTGACCTACAAGGGTCATCCCCTGATGCGGAAGGACAACATGGTCTACTATGGCTCCATGGCCGACAAGTACATTGTCATCATGCAGATTTTAGAATCCAAGGATTTTCAGGACGTGCGTCTGGCCACAAAGGTTTCGGTGCAGCTCCAACTCACCGATCAGACGGTCCGCCCCAAGGATCGTGTTCTGAAAAAAAGCGAAAAAGACGGCTTCTACACAGCCTTGGACGTGGGCTGTGTCTGGCTCGAAAGAGCCTTAGCCTCTAAATAATCGGAAAGCGAGGATACATATGAAACGACTTTACACCAGACTGATTGCGATTGTTTTGACTGTTACCATGCTCAGTGGCACTGCCGTTCCCGCCTTCGCCACCGAAATGAAGAGCGGCATCGGCGTTGTAACGGCCTCCTCCCTGCTGCTGCGCTCCGCAGCCTCCAGCTCCAGCGAGGTTCTCGACACTGCTTACGCCGGGGACAGCGTGGTGATTATCCGCGAGTCCGGCGACTGGTATCTGGTCAGCTACAACCTTCAGGTTGGTTACATGCATAAAGACTATGTGGAATTCAACGACCGCAAAAATGTCAAAATCGGCTATGCGATGTTCGATTGCACCAGCAATGTCCGGGAGGCGCCCGACACAAGCTCCGGCGTTGTGGCCCAGGCTCCGAAGGACGATACCTGCTTTATCATCGGCTTCAACTGCGGTTGGTTCAAGGTCAGCTTCAACGGTCAGATCGGCTATGTCCGTTCCGATCTGGTGACCATGCTGGAGAGCCCCTATGCCAATACCGGCAGCAAGGGCAATACCTACAAGGAATCCACCAGGCGCACTGCCGCCTCAGACAGCTCCGCAGCAGACACCGTCACGGCTGCCCCTGCTGCCTCCGCCACCCCCAAGGCTGCTCCCGCTGCCACGAGCGCAAGTGCTGCAAAGCCCGCCGCCAGCAATGCCCTCGGTGATCGGATTTGCGCCTATGCCCAGCAGTTCCTGGGTTACAGCTACGTCTACGGCGGTGCTTCTCCTGCTGCCGGCTTTGACTGCTCAGGTTTGGTCTACTATGTGTATAAGCATTTCGGCTACACCATCGGACGTACTGCCGCCGACCAGCTCTATTCCGGCACGCAGGTCAGCAGAAGTAATCTGCAGCCCGGCGACATCGTGCTCTTTGAGCGGACCTACAGCTCCAGCAGCCGCGCGACCCACGCCGGCATTTACATCGGCAACGGAAACTTCATCCACGCTGCCAACTCCCGCACGGGCGTTGTCATTACAAGCCTGAGCAACGAGTACTATTCCTCCCGCCTGATCTGCGGTGTCCGCGTTGGCTGACGAAAATTGACAATTATGACCCGGTATCCAAAAACTGGATACCGGGTATTTTTTTATCTATGTTGGGAACACTACGAGCACGGAATTTGAAATCGGGCAGGCCGCCCCTGTGCGGCAGCGCGGCCTGAAGATCGGCGGAGGGATTGTTATGAGTGAACTGCGGCAGGGAAAACGCACAATTTTATTTCCCAATCGGCCCGTCATTTCCGGCTGGGCTTCGGTGGTCGGAAAGAAAGAAGGCGAAGGACCGCTGGGACGGGAGTTTGACCAGGTGGAACAGGACAGCCGCTTTGGATGCGCCTCCTGGGAACAGGCGGAAACAAAGTTTCAGAAGTCTGCTCTGAATCTTGCCCTGAAGCGGGCAGATCTGACAAAGCAGGAGCTGGACGCAGTATTTTCCGGAGATCTGCTGAACCAGTGCGCAGCCTCCAACTTTGCGATGCGTGGGGTGCAGGTCCCTGTTCTGGGCCTATACGGCGCCTGCTCCACCATGGCAGAGGCCCTGCTGCTGGCAGGCTGTGCCGTGAATGCGGGCTACGGCGGCAGCTGCGCCGCCGTAAGCTCCTCTCACTTTGCCGCAGCCGAGCGCCAGTACCGCTTTCCTCTGGCCTACGGTGGGCAGAGGACGCCGACAGCCCAGTGGACCGTCACCGGGGCCGGTGCGACGGTAATACGCTCTAAGGGCTCCGGGCCGGCCATGATCGGAGCAACCCTCGGCACCGTGCAGGACAAGGGGATTACCGATGCAAACAACATGGGAGCCGCCATGGCCTGGGCAGCCTACGACACAATCCGTGCCCATTTTTCAGAGTCGGGCCTGGGACCGGAGGACTATGATCTGATTGTTACCGGCGATTTGGGCAAGCTCGGGAAAGAGCTGGTGACAGAGTTTTTCTCCCGGGACGGAGTGAAGCTGACGGAGCGCTATGAGGACTGCGGGGTTTTGATTTTTGACCCCAGCACCCAGGACGTACACTGCGGCGGCTCCGGAGCAGGGTGCAGCGCCGCGGTGCTGGCAGCGCATCTGCTGCCGGGACTGGAGCACAAACGCTGGAAGCGTCTGCTCTTCTGCGGCACAGGGGCTCTGCTCTCCCCCACCACGGTTCAGCAGAAGCAGAGTATCCCCGCGGTCTGCCACGCCGTGGCGTTGGAGGCATGATTGTTTTGGATAGAAAGGAAGCAACAGCATGGAATATCTGAATGCGTTTTTTGCAGGCGGAATGATCTGCCTGATCTGTCAGATTTTGATTGACAAAACTGCCCTGACCCCCGCGAGAATCTTGACTGGCTGTGTTGTAGGCGGCGTTTTGC
>JAGAEW010000032.1 GCA_017612935.1 Oscillospiraceae bacterium | reverse complement strand
TCCTTTTCCGTCGTCGAAGCCTCCTTGCTTGTGATGCGTTCATTTTATCAGAACCATGATTACGCGCAGTCGGCTGTGTCGGATTCTGGACTGTACACCGAATGAGATTGTAGAAATAGAATATAATTGACGTAGGCACAGAACAGTGCCTACGTCAATTTTGGCTCAATCACTTTTTTCTGCGGTAAGCCTTTCGCAGCCCGCGGCACAGTCCCCGCAGCCGAATTGTGGGTATCTCATAAAAAAGTATGGACAAACACGAAAATAATAGTATAATATAAAGCAACCCTGCCAAATCCCTACATTTGGTGGGGAAATCAATAATACTTGGATTGGTGCAATATGAAACATCTGATAAAAATAACCGCACAGATGCTGGCCCTGCTGCTGACGATCGGTGTGTTCCCCATAGGCCAGGCCGCAGCGGAAACCGCCAGCGCACCGGCCCAGGCGCTGCCTGCCAGCTATGATGGCCGGGACTACGGATATGTAACGTCGATCCGGGATCAGGGCCAGTTTGAAACCTGCTGGACCTTCGGCACGCTGGCCTCTATTGAGGCCTATATGGTCAAGCACGGCATCTGCAACGCCTCTACCGGAGCCCCCGCAGACCTCGATCTTGATCTGGCGGAATCTCATCTGGCCTGGTTCAGCTACACGCAGGCTTATGATGCGCTCGGCCTGCTGGCAGGGGACGCAACCGTTCCCAGTGAAAATTATCTAAGCCAGAGCAGCACAAATGCCATGATCAGCTACACGCTGATGCGGGGAGCCGGCCCCGCAGCGGAATCAGAGAAAGCGCTGAAATACCGAAACAAGCGCAAAGGCGGCCTGAGCGAAAAATATGCCTTTGATTATAATGCCGCCAGCGTCACAGACGTCACCTGGATCCCCGCCACAGACCGGGATGCAGTCAAGCGGGCGATTATGGACTACGGCGCAGGCTCCATTGCCTACCACCACGACTTTTCCTGCATGGATCTGTACGCACCGGACTGCACGGGAGGATACTATTGCGGAGACTACAGCGACCCGAATCACCTGGTCTGCATTATCGGATGGGACGACAATTTCCCCAAAGAAAATTTTGAAGCGGACTACCGGCCCGAGCATGACGGAGCGTGGCTGATCAAGAATTCCTGGGGTCCGGACCTCGCGCTGGACGGCTATTTTTACCTCTCTTATGAGGAAAGCTCTGCAAACGCCGGCAGCGTCGTTTTTTACAAGGTCGAAGCTTTGCGGCCGGATCGGAGCTGCTATCAGTATGACGGCACCAGCAACTGCATTTCCTTCCAGGCGATGGCAGATCAGGGGCAGCTTGCCAACGTCTTCACCGCCCTGGAAACCGGAGGGATCCAGTCTGTGGCTCTGGCTACCAAGGATCAGAACACAAGCTACACCCTTTGTATTTATAAGAATCCGAGTGACGAAGCCGACCCCGCCTCCGGCACGCTTCTGCACACCCAAGACGGCCTGCTTCCCTATGCCGGATACCATAACATTCCGCTAAACAGCATGCCCCTGCTTCGGGAAGGCGACCGTTTTGCCGTGGTCTTTACGCTGAGCACGCCCGAGCCCGGAGAAGACGGCGCCTATCTCCACATTCCCTATGACGCCAGCGCCGAAAATATCAAGGAGCCGGATATGGAGCACCCCGTTTCGTGGATTCATGCAGACCACGGCAGCACTTCCTTCTATCGGGAGGCCGGCGGGGAATGGACCGACTGCCCGGACAAGGGAGATTTTCGGATAAAAGCCTATGTAAGCGATCCATATAAAGCAGTTTCTGTGCAGCTCAACCAGATTTGGAGCCTGTCCACCGCCGTCTGCTCCCGCCTGCTGCACTGTCTGCTGGGTAGATAGTGGAACCGGGAGAAACTACGATGTCGGACGAAACAAAAGCGCTGGATGCCCTGCTGGACAGCTATGGGTCGCTCAATGACACCGGCTTCAAAATATCACTGGCGGAGGCTGCCGATGAATGGGATGCTGCCCTCCGGGCTGCTGGGGTCGAAAACGCCTGTGTGTATCTGGCGCAGCGGCTATGCGATCGCTATGCGGCTGCCCATGGGGAAGCGTATTTGTTCAGCAATCACTGTGTGGCCAATGAAATCAAGTACCACGTTGATGCCTATATGGGGGCCACAGGACACAGCGGATATCTTTGGCATATTACCACCCTTCCCTTTACCCGCCGGGCCCTGCGGGCCCACTGCGGGGTAATCGATATCGGCACGGAGGACGTGGTGGACTGGAGGCAGCGGCTTTTGTTCCGTTACAGAGCCGGCATCCGGCCCGAATACAAAGGGACCGACCGGGATCCCTTCCGCCGAAGCAGGAGCTTCTGCGTTCTTGGCCTCCGTAAGCTTAAAAACAGGCGGCGATCATCCGGAAAAACAGAGCATTAAAGGAGGACGGGTTCCCTTGGAGGAATTCGTCCTCCCTGTGATTTTTGCAATCTTTTGTGAAAAACCGACAAAAAACGAGGCATCCCGTCTTGAAAACCTAAGAATTTTATGCTATCATAAACAAAATAGATTTTCCGAACCCGGGGGAGCGGATATCATACTCTTCTTCCATAAACCGATTTGAAAAATCGTTTTATCATCCGCGGTACGCCGCGGATGGCAAATCAGAAGGATTTGCAAGACGAGATATGGTACAACAGATTCCCCCGGGCCTTGCCCGGGGCTGCATCCCCATTTTGGGGTGCAGAATAAAAAAGTTTTTATAACTTATTTATTGAATCTTAGTATCAAACACGAATGGAGGCACAATATGCAGAACAAGGAAGAACTGATCGCCGCTGTGGACCGGGCGGTAGAAGCCCTGGAAATGGTGCGCCGCTATTTGGTAGAGGACACGGGGTTGTCCGGCTCGGAGCTCGGCAGCGCGGACTCCCGCCAGTCTGTGGATTGGAGCGCTTCGGGAGCAGAAGGCGGTGAAGTCTTAGTATATTCGTCCACAAAGAAAATGGATACAGCGGCCAGAATCGCCATTCAGCGCTGCCGCGAATGGTTGTACCGAGATGTTGCGGCCCTGACCGTGGATGTGAATTTGCTGCTTCTCACCGGTCAGGAGGAGGACAAGCGGCATGAACAGGCCCCTCTCGACGCCGAGAGCTACTATCTGGTTTCCCCGGAAGGCGCGATTGGCTTCACGCGGAGCGACGGCAGAGAGGTGGACTGGCTCTTCCTGCCCGTCGGCGTGAAATCCGACAGCCTGCCCGTCTCCCTGAAGACCGAACTGCCGGAAGCCGATGGGAAGCCCGAGGCAGAGCCCGATTCCGAGGCTGAAGCAGAAGCGAAACCTGATTCCGCGGCTGAGACAGAAGCAGAACCCGGTTCCGAGGCCGAGGCAGAAGCGGCCCCCGGTTCCGAGGCCGAGGCTGAAGCGGAACCCGGTTCCGAGGCCGAGGCAGAAGCGGAGCCCGGTTTCGAGGCTGCGGCTGAAGCAGAACCCGGTTCCGAGGCCGAGACAGATGCGGAACCCGGTTCCGAGGCCGAGGCAGAAGCGGAACCCGGTTCCGAGGCCGAGGCAGAAGCGGAACCCGGTTTCGAGGCTGAGACAGAAGCGGAACCCGGTTCCGAGGCTGAGACAGAAGCGGAACCCGGTTCCGAGGCCGAGGCAGAAGCGGAACCCGAGACAGAGGAAGAAGCTGCTCAGGATTCGGCCCCGGAGACCGAAGCCGCACAGAGCGAAGACGCCGGATTCGCGCCGGTGCCGGTACTGGATTTTGAAGCAGTCAAGGAACTGGAAGGGGAGCTTTCCACGGAAAAGACAGAGGACAAGCCGGAAGCCGAGCCGGAGCCCCGGAATGTGTTGCCCCGGTTCTGCCGTAGCTGCGGCGCGCAGTTGAAGGACACTGCCCGGTTCTGCTCCAGATGCGGTAGAAAAATCGCAGAATAACGCTGCGTGGCTTGCTGGGAAGACAGGGCGCGAATCGCCCATCCGGGTCCGGTGCAGCCGACATACAGAGGACGAACTCCCAAAGCAAGGGCAGCTCTGCAAACTGTAAGGGCGTGTCCGGTCATAATACAGGAATGCGTGGTTGTGAAGCAGCTTCGGCAAGCTCAGTTTTTGAGCCTGCCGGGGCTGCTTTTCTGCGTCCTTTCCCCATTGGAGGCGTCGGGGCTCCGCGTCTGAACCATTCTGAAATGATTGTTTTTTGGAGAGAGACAGGCTGTAAGGGGCGCTATAAACATTTTCGGGCATTTTTACGGAAAAACGGTAAACACTGGGGCGCACCTCCGAGGAAAATCGGCAGCTCCGGCATACCCGAAATATCCCCGCGGCGCATATCATGGGGGGAGGTGTTTTCCTGAATGAGCCCATGTGAACTGACTGCAACAATCACCGCCCTGGCAAACCTGCTGGCGGGCTGTATGTCCACCGACGAGCTCTCCCTGCTGGCTGCGGAACTGACGCAGTTGGCCGATACGCTGGCAGTAATTGCTGCTGTGCAAGCTTCTTGTCCCGTCGAAAAGACGCCGCAGATTCGGTCTTTGTCCCGGAGGGATTCCCCGCAGATACACAGACCGTCCCGGCTGTTATCCCACGCTCCGGAGCTTTTGTCTGCCTGCCTTGACAGAAGCGTACAGCCCCCACCTGCGTTCCCGCATACAGGAAGTCCGGACGCGATAAGGGAATCTTAAGCTTTTATGAAGATGAGTGGAGATGCGCGAGATACAATTGAAAAATACAAAAAAATGTGCTATCATATGGCCAAATTGGATTTTAATAGAGGATCATTCAGGACCGTCGGCTGTCCGCCGGAGCGCACAAGGCGTTCTTCCGAGCCGTGAAACCGCCGTCCTGCTGTAAGAAACCGTGATAAATTTGTAAAGGAAAAAAACGGCAGAGAGGAGACTTGCCTATCGACCCAACATGCAACGTGGTTCGTCCGCTGTAGCGGACGAAGGCTGGATAGTTCCTGAAGAGTAAAGCGTTTCCTGACAAAACCAAAAAAACGAAAAGGAGAATTATCACACATGAACTTTCACCTTAAAAAGCTGACGGCACTGCTGTTGGCCGCACTGCTGATTGTAAGCGTATTCCCGGCAGCGGCTCTGGCGGCACCCAATGAAAGCACAAATGAAACTCCCTTCGGCTACATTCCAATGATTCACCATGGCGGTCGCGCCCTGACAAACCAATATCTGAGCGACCCATCCGCAGCCAGTAACACCCGTGCGACTCTCCCATCCAGTTATGACTCCCGTAACTACGGCTACATCACCCCGGTCAGAAACCAGAACCCCTATGGTACCTGCTGGACCTTCGGAACAATGGCTTCTGTCGAGGCCTACATGATCAAACACGGCATCATCAGCGGCGATACCGGAGCGGCCGCCACCACCGCCATGGACCTCTCCGAATCCCATCTTGCCTGGTTCAACTACACCAACGCTTATGACAAGCTGGGCATGTTGACCGGCGATTCTTCCAAGCCCGTCGGCGACACCTTCCTTGATCTGGGCGGCAACGGTGCAATGTCCACCTACACCCTGATGCGCTGGGAGGGCCCCGCTTC